>NZ_JADYXE010000031.1:0-56093 GCF_015864465.1 Pseudoalteromonas sp. SWN29 | reverse complement strand
TTTGATCATGAATTGAGCTTCAACTCAATTTCTTAAGATCTTACCTATGACATCCATGTAGGCAACAAAGAGTAAATTGCCCCGAGGCAGAACCCTTCGGGCAGCGCATGTTTGGCATTTATGCTACGTTATCGCCTATTTATGGGGAATAACCACACTACATAGGCTCTGCCTTGCCTAAATACCAAACAGCCTGCTGCAAATTTAACCTCGAAAGATAAACAGGCCCTGATAAAACTCATAAAAAAAGACGCCTATAGGCGCCTTTCATGTTTTTCGTTAAATGTTAAATCAGTTTTTTGATAAATGATTTTAATTCATCGGCAAATTCATCACGGCGTAGTGCAAATTCAATCGTTGCTTTTAAGTAACCAATTTTACTTCCACAATCGTGGCTACGGCCTTTTATAGCGTATGCATCTACTTTTTCGTGTTCCATTAACATCGCAATTGCGTCAGTTAATTGAATTTCGTCGCCTGCACCTTGCGGAGTTTTTGCAAGTAACGGCCAGATATTTTCGCTTAATACGTATCGACCCACTACCGCTAAGTTTGATGGTGCTTCATCTATTGGCGGCTTTTCTACCATATTAATAATTGGCGAGCTTTCACCTTGCTTTAAGTCAACATCACCTAAATCAACCACACCAAACTGGTTCACTTGCGCCATTGGTACTGGTTCTACCATAATTTGGCTATGCTTGGTTTTCTCAAAATTAGCGATCATTTCTGCTAAGTTATCTTTTTTAAGATCGCTCTCTACATCATCAATAATTACATCTGGTAAAATAACTACAAACGGTTCGTTTCCAATAATAGGCGCTGCACAACTAATAGCATGGCCTAAGCCTTTTGCTTCACCTTGGCGTACGTGAATAATGGTTACGTCTTTAGGGCAGATTGCTTGCACTTCGGCAAGTAGTTGCCGCTTAACACGCTTTTCTAAAGTAGCTTCTAGTTCAAAACTTGTATCGAAGTGATTTTCGATTGAATTTTTACTTGAGTGCGTTACTAACACTATTTCTTTAATGCCTGCAGCAACAGCTTCGTTTACTACATATTGAATTAAAGGACGGTCTACCACTGGAAGCATTTCTTTAGGAATTGCTTTAGTGGCTGGTAACATACGAGTACCAAGGCCCGCTACTGGGATCACTGCTTTCATTTTATGTTTTCCTTAATCTTTTATTATACTGAAAATGGATATTGAATCGCTTCGTGGCATTGATAGCCTGTTACTTCAAAGTCGTCTCGTGTTACCCACGTTTCTATGTCTTCTAACGATTTAATTTTTGGATTAATTTTTAACTGAGGTGATGCAAATGGCTCACGCGTTAACTGCACGTCTCGCATCAACTCAAGTTGGTTTTCGTAAATATGTGCATTAGCAATTTTATGATACGCCTTACCCGCTTTGTGGCCGGTAATTTGAGCCACTAACGCAAGCAACACAAAACACTGAATTTGATTAAAGTTAAGGCCAAGCGGCACATCACAGCTTCGTTGATATGACGTTAAATATAGCGTATCGCCAAGTAAGGAGAAAGTGTGCGTATGCATACACGGGCGCAGGCAACCAAGCTCAAACTCACCTGGATTATAAAACGTAATTATTTCACCACGGTCATCAATGCCATTTTTTAAGTTATTAATAACTTTGGAAAGTTGATCAAGCGTTGAGCCATCTGGACGCTGCCAGCCACGGCCTTGTACGCCATAAACACGCCCCATGTCATCCTCACCTTTACGGTTAGGGTTATTAAGCCATGCGTTGTTATCGTTCGCATTGGCATCCCAAGTTTTACAGCCAATTTCACGAAACTGCTCAGCGCTGTCGTACCCGCGTAAATATCCTAGCAATTCAGCAATCGCTGCTTTGTAGTAACTTTTGCGCGTAGTGATCATTGGGAACTTATTATTAGCCACATCGTATTCTAAATCGGCATTAATAACGGTTAAACAACGCGTACCTGTACGTTTGTTTTCGACCCACTGACCTTCGTCAACAATACGCTGACATAATTTTAAATATTGTTTCATGTTGTTTTTATTATGCCTTAGCTGTTTTAACGTGTTGTGGTTGCTTATATGCCCAAATTAATAAACCTAAGCCGCCTACAATCATAGGAAGTGACAATATTTGTCCCATTGAAATAAAGTCGGCGAATAAACCGAGTTGTGCATCGGGTTGGCGGAAATATTCAATACAGAATCTAAATACGCCGTAACCTAATAAAAACACACCGGCTACGCTGCCTGCTGGACGTGGTTTTTTAATAAACCATTGTAGGATTAAAAACAGCACTAAACCTTCAAAAAATGCTTCGTATAATTGCGATGGGTGACGCGCAAGCGGACCGCCCGTTGGAAATACCATTGCCCATGGCACGTCGGTAACTCGGCCCCATAACTCACCGTTTATAAAGTTACCAATACGCCCTGCTAATAAGCCAACAGGCACAAGCGGAGCAACAAAGTCGCCCACTTGAAGCAGTGACTTTTTACGCGTCCACGAAAAAATTGCGACGGCGGTTATAACGCCCAGCGTTCCACCATGAAACGACATACCACCCTGATCTATTCTAAATAAATATAATGGGTTTTCTATAAAATAACTAAACTGGTAAAACAATACGTAGCCAATACGCCCGCCTAATATTACCCCTAACATGCCGTAAAACAGTAAATCGCTTACTTGGTCTTTAGTCCAACCCGAATTTGGTTTTGATGCTTGACGATTAGCAAACCACATTGCAAATGCAAAACCAATTAAATACATTAATCCGTACCAACGTACGCTTAGCGGTCCAACAGAAAAAATAATTGGATCAATTTGAGGAAATTCAAGTGCCATAAAAAATAAACCTTTAGCTAAAAACCATTTTAATTGCGATAACTACAAGCAGTATCGCGAAAACTTTCTTAATTGTATTAACAGGTAAATAGTGAGTTGCTTTGGCGCCAATAGGCGCAACAAACCACGAAGTAATAACAATTCCAAATAATGCAGGTAAATAAACAAACCCAGCAAAACCATGTTCTAAATCGGTAACCTGCCAGCCTGCGCTGATGTAACCAATAGAACCAAATAATGCGATAACAATTCCACAGGCCGCCGCGCAGCCAATTGCTTTTTTTATATCAACCGAAAAATAATTAAGCATCGGTACTATTAAAGCTCCGCCGCCAATCCCTATTAAACCTGATAACCCGCCCATTATTGCAGAAACGCCCCCTAAAATAGGACCTGCCGGCAACGGTTTTTCTGACATCGGTTTATTACGCGCGGAGAGCACCATTCTTGCTGCAATAAATACAACACTTATAGCAAACACTGTACGTAATATTTGTTCAGGGATTAAACTTGCTGCAAAGCCACTAATAAGTGCGCCTAAAGCCACACCCGACATAACCCACGGGGCGATTGCCCAAGGCACGTTATCATTTTTATGATGAGCCAGCGCTGAAGACGTTGAAGTAAATAAAATAGAAGCGAGTGAGGTTGCAATAGCAATTACTAATACATGATCAGCCGACGTTACATTAAATGAGAGTAACAGAGTGCTTAGTACTGGAACGATAATTAAACCGCCGCCAATGCCTAGTAACCCAGCTAAAAACCCAACAATACAGCCTAGTAGTGCGCAGCTTGCGACTAACAAACCTAAGTCATACATAGTAATCTCAAGTACCCTTTGAAGGTTTATATATTAAAGGATTATAAAACTAATAGCATCTGTGTATGCAAATTAATTAGGTGTACAGTATTATTTGGGGGTGTAAAACAAATCACCTAATTTATGCTCTAGCATAAAGCTTCGCGTTAAACGTAGTACTTGTTTAGCTGTCGATTGCGCTAAACATTCACTTAGTAGTTGTTCCATGTCACTGACATTTAAACGCCTAAGTACCCACTTTACTTTATTAAGCGATGATAAGTTCATACTAAGGCGCCTGTAGCCCATGGCGATAAGTAAAATAGCCCCTTCAGGATCGCCGCCTAGTTCACCACACAAACTAAATGGCAGTTCATATTGCTCACATTCGTGCGCCACTTTATTTAGTACTCTTAGTACACCAGGGTGATAAGGGTTAAAAAGTTCGGCTACACGTGCGTTAGCCCTGTCTACTGCTAATAAATACTGTGTTAAATCGTTACTACCTACTGAGCAAAAATCGACTTTTTTTGACCACTCTGGAAGCATAAATACACTTGAAGGTACTTCTAGCATTATTCCTATATCAGGTCTTTCTATGGTTTGCTCTGGGTATTTTTCACTTAACTCAAAATAAGCCTGCTCAAATAACGCAAGTGACTCATCAACTTCTTCAGTGCCACTGATCATAGGGAGCATTATTTTTAAATTACCCAAACCAATATTTGCTTTAAGCATCGCTTTTAGTTGGTCTAAAAATAACTCTGGATGATCAAGACTAATACGAATACCACGCCAACCTAAAAATGGGTTTTCTTCAGTAATATTAAAGTAATCAAGTACCTTATCGCCCCCAATATCCAATGTACGCATAACCACTGGGTTGGGATGATAGCTAGTTAGTACTTCTCGGTACCAGTTTTCTTGCTCTGCTTGCGAAGGAAACTGACCCTTTTGCATAAACCACGCTTCGGTTCGATAAAGCCCCACACCGTCACAAATATGCGCGCTACTTTGCTCAGTATTAAGCTCAAGGCCTGCGTTTAATAATAAGCTAACATGCTCACCGTCAAGCGTAATTGATTCTGAATCTTGCTCTGCTAAAAAGCGGTTATTTAGTAGGTTATCTTGATGCTGTAACTCTGTGTATTCGTCCATCAGCATTTGTGAAGGCGATATATATAAACGCCCAGCAAATGCATCTAAAATCATCGGCTTGCCATTAAACTGCAGTAAGGGTAAATCCTCTATACCCCAAATAGCAGGAATGCCCATCGCACGCGTTAATATAGACGCATGGCTATTTGCAGAGCCATTTACACTAACAACGCCAGTTAAGTGACCTTTTGGCACTTCAGCAAGCATGGCGGGTGTTAAAGTGTTAGCAATTAAAATTGTATTGGGTGGATAGTTTTTAACAGCGTGCTCGGTATTAACAAGATGATGCAATACACGAAGGCCAATATCTTTAACATCAACAGCACGCTCTTTTATATAAGGGTCTTGCATGGCATTAAATTGAGATATTAAACGCTCTATTACAATTTTTAGGGCGCTTTTAGCACACCAGCCTTCTTGTAATTGCACTTCGACATTATGACCTAAGCTTTTAGCATCAAGTAATTGTTGATACACATCAAATACCGCAAGAGCTTCGTGCGGAATAGAATCGCTTAGCGTCATCGATAGGGTGTTAAATTCTTTGCGCGTTGCAGCTACAGCTTGAGTAAACAAACGGCGCTGCTCAGTAACGTCACTGTCTTTTAGAAGCTCAATAGATTTAAAATCGAGTTTTGGTAATACAACAAATGCTTGCCCTATGCCTATTCCTGGTGCGCTCGATACACCTTTTAAAACAGACGTTTGATGAGATGACTCATCTTGGCGTAGTATTTCTTTAATTTCAGCATGCGCTAACTGTGAAGCAAGTTGGGCAGAAAGCGTTATTAAAAACGATTCTTCGTCTTGGCTAAATACACGTGCCATTTTTTGTTGGACAACAATAACGCCCAGTACTTTTTTTTGATGAACGACAGGTACAGATAAAAAAGCGTTATAGCCTTCTTCGTTTACTTCAGGAGAGAGCTTAAAACGAGGATGCGATTTAGCAAATGCAATATTAATAGGTTCTTCGCGTTGCGCTACTAGGCCAACTAAACCTTCGGTAAAACCAATTCTAAACTTACCTACCGCATCGGGGTTTAGCCCTTCGGTTGCCATAAGTACAAAATTGTCTTGGCTGTAATCTGCAAAATAAATGGAGCAGCACTGGGTTTTCATGGCATCTTTAACCATTTGCACAAAGCACACTAATGCACTGTCTAAATTCGCTTGTCGCGATACAGACTCCGCAATAGATCTCAGTGTAGCCAGCATGTCCTGCTCCTTTACTTATTCTAAATTAACTACCTTTTGCTTCGCCAATGATCTTTATGTTGTTCTCTCTTATTAAAAGGCATCGCGAAAGGAGCAAACTCTTTCATTACACGTCGATAAACATCCCGTTTAAACGATACAACCTGTCTTACAGGATACCAATAACTTACCCAGCGCCAATCATCAAATTCAGGGTGATGGGTTTTGAGTAAATTTACATCTTCGTCTTTACAGCGTAACTTTAGTAAAAACCATTTTTGTTTTTGCCCAATACACACCGGACTAGAGTCTCGGCGGATTAATCGTTTGGGTAATTTATAGCGTAACCAATGTTTTGAGCTTGCGACTATTTCTACATCTTCTGGTCGCAACCCTACTTCTTCGTGTAATTCACGGTACATGGTTTGTTCTGCAGTTTCGCCATCATCAACACCACCTTGGGGAAATTGCCAAGAGTGTTGACCATAACGTCTGGCCCAAAAAACCTGTCCCTGATTATTGCAAATCACAATTCCGACATTGGCACGAAAACCTTCGGCATCAATCACCTTAGTGCCTCATTTGTAAGTCGATTTTTTATGATTGTTCCACATTAGCCGCAATACGGCAAATACTATTATACCCAAGCCAATTAGTTAGCTAAGTTTGAGCTTTTAGCGCATCAATAAATTAATAGAAAGTGAGTAAATATTTGAAAAATAACTAAGTGAAGCTATTGCGGTTCTTGTTTTCCTCTAGTTACTCACAGTTTGTGCATAACTTTTATAAAACGCGCTCATTTTGCAAACAAATCCACAATACAAGATCGAAAAACTCGTGTTCTCCACAGATTCTGTGGATAAACATGTTCATATAGTTGTATTTATCCTTACAACTTTTAAACGGCTTAATCAAAACTGAACGTATAGCTTTAAAAAACTCAAGTGAGTCAGTAACTTAAAGTAAAGCACTCTAATTAAAACATGTTCAAAATTAACACAAACAACAAGCGAGCAAAAAACACACAACCCTAGAGATATCCACGGCTTAGTCAATTTGCTATCATGGCTATGGTATTTATTCAATCGAAATTAATAGTATGCGACCATCAAAACCACTTTCAATTAATGACTTAATGCAGCGCGTAAATAGTATTGCTGGATTGACCTTAGGCCAAATTGCTAGCCAATATAATTTTAAAACCCCTGATGATTTGCTGCGTGAAAAAGGTTGGACTGGCCAGCTAATTGAATATGTACTGGGTGCTACGGCAGGTTCAAAACCAGTTCCAGATTTTGAAGATTTAGGCATTGAGCTAAAAACACTCCCTATTTCTTATAAAGGTAGGCCACTAGAAACGACCTTTGTATCGGTTACACCTTTAATGAACGTTACAGGAATGACCTGGCATACCAGCTCTGTACGTAAAAAACTAAATCATGTTTTATGGCTGCCAATATTAAGTGAGCGAGATATTGCTCCGTTTGATAGAACCATCGGCAGCGGCTTTTTGTGGCAACCCACGCCTGAACAAGACGCTTTATTACAGCGTGACTGGGAGGAACAAATGGAGCTAATTGCGCTAGGTAGAGTCGACGAAATATCAGGCCATTTAGGCGATGCGATGCAAATACGCCCCAAAGCTGCTCATAGTAAAATAGTCACTGATGCTATTGGCCCAAATGGGCAAATAATTAAAACCCTACCCCGTGGCTTTTATTTAAAAACCAGTTTTACGGGTGATATTTTAAAGCAACAGTTTCAGCTTTGAGCTGTGCAGAAAATATTATGAGTTAAGCAAATTCTTTTTCGCACTACGTGCGCGCGTCAGCAAGCTTAACGCCTACAAGGTATTTCACCTTTTTTAATAAAATAATTTGAGGTTTAAATAAAGAGTTTACGTTTTTGTTGATCCCCCTTTTCGCACTGCGCGCGCGTCAGCAAGCTTAACGCCTACAAGGTATTTCACCTTTTTTAATAAAATAATTTGAGGCTTAAATAAAGAGTTTTCGTTTTTGTTGTTCACCCTTTTCGCACTGCGTGCGCGCGTCAGCAAGCTTTTAACGCCTACAACTTATTTTCATCTCTTTGAATAAAAGTATCAGGCATAAAAAATCCCCGCTTATGCGAGGATTTTATCATCTAAAATTAAAAATTAGATTCTATATAAAATAGAATTACTGACCTTTAACTTCTTTAAGACCATTGTACGGTGCTTTATCACCTAATTGCTCTTCAATACGTAGCAATTGGTTGTACTTTGCAACACGGTCAGAACGGCTCAATGAACCTGTTTTGATTTGACCTGCAGCAGTACCTACCGCTAAATCAGCAATTGTTGAATCTTCAGTTTCACCTGAACGGTGAGAAATAACAACAGTAAAACCAGCATCTTTAGCCATTTTGATTGCAGCTAAAGTTTCAGTTAAAGAACCGATTTGGTTAAACTTAATTAAGATTGAGTTAGCAATACCGTTGTCGATACCACGTTTTAAAATCTTAGTATTTGTTACAAATAAATCATCACCTACTAATTGGATTTTATCACCCATTAGTTTAGTTTGATGTGCAAAGCCATCCCAATCAGACTCATCAAGACCATCTTCAATAGAAACGATTGGGTACTGATTAGTAAGATCTTGTAAGAAGAAGTTAAATTCTTCAGAAGTGAATTTTTTACCTTCACCTTTAAGATCGTAGATGTTTGCTTCTTTGTCGTAAAACTCAGATGCAGCACAATCCATCGCTAAAGTAATATCTTTACCTAGCTCGTAACCTGCGTTTGCAACAGCTACTTTGATTGCAGCAAGAGCCGCTTCGTTAGATGCAAGGTTAGGTGCAAAACCACCTTCATCGCCAACCGCTGTTGAGTGACCATCAGCTTTAAGTACTTTAGCAAGGCTGTGGAATACTTCAGCGCCCATACGTAGGCCTTCGCGGAAGTTTTTAGCGCCAACAGGTTGGATCATGAATTCTTGAATATCTACAGAGTTATCTGCGTGCTCACCACCATTGATGATGTTCATCATTGGAAGTGGCATAGAGTAAACACCTGGTGTGCCATTTAAGTCAGCAATATGTTCATAAAGCTCAACTTTTTTAGACTGTGCAGCTGCTTTCGCAGTTGCTAGTGATACAGCTAAGATTGCGTTTGCACCTAATTTTTCTTTATTTTCGGTACCGTCTAAATCTAGCATCACTTTATCTACAGCGCTTTGATCTAATGCACTTTGGCCTTTTAAAGCATCAGCAATTTCGTTATTGATATAACCAACTGCTTTTAATACACCTTTACCTAAGTAACGTGATTTATCACCGTCGCGTAACTCTAATGCTTCACGAGTACCAGTAGATGCGCCTGAAGGTGCTGCTGCACGACCCCAAGAGCCATCTGCTAAATGTACGTCTGCTTCAACAGTTGGGTTACCACGCGAGTCCATAATTTCGCGACCGATTACTTTTACGATTTCTGACATCTTGATTCCTCTATATTCCCAAAATGGTGAGTTCAGCTAACTTTACTACGTTTTATATAGTTTATACCAATTGCATTTAATTAGTGAGCTATTATAGCGCTAAGAAAACAGCTCAATAACAAGGCAGAAATTATGACATATAGTTGTTCTATATGAGTAATTTTTAACCCAGTGAGTGAGTTATTTAATGCGATACAATGCTCATGTTTTTAATAAAATTGGTATCGGTCAGCCCTTAAAACAAAAAAGCCGTGCAATATGCACGGCTTTTTAAAATTACGAATTTGCTTTTTGGTGGATATGCGCGGCTGCTACAAACCCTTCAAACAACGGATGACCATCACGTGGAGTTGACGTGAATTCCGGATGGAACTGCGCGGCAATAAACCAAGGGTGATCTTTATTCTCGATAATTTCTACTAGTTTTTTATCTTCTGATAAACCAGTAAAGCTTAAGCCTGCTTTTTCAAGTATTTCTACAAAGTTATTATTTACTTCGTAGCGATGACGATGACGTTCAACAATTTCGTCGCTGCCATATACTTCGCGTACTTTAGAGCCTGGCGTTAAATGACATTTTTGTGCGCCTAAACGCATAGTGCCACCTAAATCAGATTTTTCGCTGCGAGTTTCAACATTACCTTCAGCATCTAGCCATTCAGTAATTAAGCCAACTACTGGCGCTTCTGAATTTGCATTAAACTCTGTAGAGTTTGCATCCGTTAAGCCTGCAACATTACGTGCATATTCAATTAGTGCTACTTGCATACCTAAACAAATACCTAGGTATGGTACTTTATTTTCACGTGCGTATTTAGCTGCTAAAATTTTACCTTCAACACCACGTCCGCCAAATCCACCTGGTACTAAAATAGCATCTAAGTGTGAAAGTAATTCAACACCTTTGTTTTCTAAATCTTGTGAATCTACGTATTGAATATTAATTGTTAAACGGTTTTTAAGGCCCGCATGTTTTAATGCTTCGTTAACCGATTTGTACGCATCTGGTAATTCAGTGTATTTACCAACCATACCAATTGTCACTTCACCCGTTGGGTTAGACTCTTGATAAAGTACTTGTTCCCACTCAGCTAAATCAGCTTCTGGTGGATCTAAGTGAAAACGACGACATACAAAGTTATCTAATTCTTGCGTTTTTAATAGCGCTGGAATTTTATAAATGCTGTCTACGTCAGGTAATGAAATAACCGCTTTTTCTTCTACGTTTGTGAATAATGAGATTTTTGCACGCTCATTATTAGGTAGTTTACGGTCTGAACGACAAATAAGAATATCTGGCTGAATACCTACTGAGCGTAACTCTTTAACGGAGTGCTGAGTTGGTTTCGTTTTAACTTCACCTGCAGGGCCTAAAAATGGCACTAACGTTAAGTGAATAAATAGCGCGCGTTCGCGGCCAATTTCAGTTCCCATCTGACGAATTGCTTCAATAAACGGTTGTGATTCTATATCACCTACAGTGCCGCCAATTTCTACAATAGCAATATCATAACCTTCAGCACCGTCGTATACACGTTGCTTAATATCGTTAGTGATATGTGGAATAACCTGAATAGTAGCGCCTAGGTATTCACCACGGCGCTCACGACGTAATACGTCTTCATATACACGGCCTTGTGTGAAGTTATTACGACTAGTCATTTTGGTACGAATAAAACGCTCGTAGTGACCTAAATCAAGGTCAGTTTCTGCGCCGTCTTCTGTAACGTAAACTTCACCGTGTTGAATTGGGCTCATTGTGCCTGGGTCAACGTTGATGTAAGGATCCAGCTTTAAAATGGTAACATTTAAACCACGGGCTTCTAAAATAGCGGCCAGTGAAGCTGCGGCAATACCTTTACCCAACGAAGAAACAACTCCGCCAGTAACGAAGATAAATTTTGTACTCATGCGAACCCTAGAATATCAGGAATTAAAAGGAATATAACACCCAAAGAAGAGCCTAAGGGTATATCATCAAGACGGGGCGAAATTGTACCAAAACACTGCTTATCAATCCAGCTAAAATTAGCTAATGCACGCACAAAAAATGTGCACTATTTAACATTAAACCTATTTTACTTTTTTAATCGCATCCCATGCGCTGTCCATTTCTTCAAAGGTGGCTGTATCTAAGCTTTTGCCTTGCGCGTGCAAATAAGCGTGTACCTTTTCAAAACGCGCTGAAAACTTATCATTTGCGCTTCTCAGTAATTGCTCAGGGTCTCGTTTAACATGGCGTACAACATTAACAGTGGCAAAAAGTAAGTCGCCGAGCTCTTCCGCTGTATGATCAGATAACGGGTCTTGCTCAATCGCTTCTTTTACTTCAAGCACTTCTTCGCTCACTTTATCAAGTGCACCATGATACGTTGGCCAATCAAAACCAAGTGCGGCAACGCGTTGTTGAATTTTTTTAGCTTTACTTAAACTTGGCATATTTGCAGGAATATCTTGCCAAAAAGAAGGTGATTCTGTTTGCGTTCTTGCACTGCGCTCTTGTGCCTTGATTGCTTGCCACTGCTGCGATAGCTGCTCGTCTGTTAGCTCTTTTTTATCGCCAAACACATGCGGATGACGACGGGTAAGCTTGTTATTTAATTGCTCTACTACATCATTAAAATCAAATAGATTTTGCTCTTGTGCAAGTTGCGCATAAAAAATAATTTGAAATAACAAATCACCCAATTCGCCTTTAAGCTCACCTAAGTTGCCTGACTCAATACAGTCGGCAACTTCGTATGCTTCTTCAAGTGTATGCGGAACAATAGATTTAAAATCTTGTTTGAGATCCCACGGGCAACCGCCCTTGGGATCTCGCAGTGTTTTCATTATGCTAAGAAGTTGTGTAAGCGCTGCATTATCATTCATGATTAATGACCACGCTTGGCATCGTGTACACCTTCAATTTGGTGTAACTTAGAAAGAACACGGTTAGTACCCGATAAGTCATGTACTTCTATTTGCATCGTAAATATAGCTAACTGATTATCTTCAACCGTATTTACGTTCATGTTTAAAACATTTACTTTTTCGTTAGCAAGTACTGAGCTTATATCGCGTATTAGCCCTGAACGATCGGTTGCTTCTATTTTAATACTTAGTGCGTACGAACCATTAATATCATCAGACCAACTTACTGAAATAACACGCTCTGGATGCTGATTTTTTAAGTTATTAAACGAATCACAGTCTTCCTTATGAACACCTATTCCTCGACCTTGCGTTATATAACCTATTATTTCATCGCCAGGTACTGGGCGACAGCATTTGGCTACATGGCTCATTAAGCTACCAACGCCATCAACCACAATGCCGTTTTTGTCACCGGTTACTTTGCTAGGTGCTTTAATACGAATAATCGGCTCATCTTCAGTCCGATCACTTACAAAGTTAAGCATTTGATTGAGGCGTACATCGCCCGCACCAATGGCAACCATTAAGTCATCAAGTTCTTTAAAGTTAAAACGCTTGATGGCAGGCTCTAAATCTTTGTATGTTAAATTAAGCTTTTGTAGTTCGCTGTCGAGAATTTCTTTCCCCGCACTTAAGTTTTTGTCGCGATCGAGCTGTTTAAACCAGTGATGAATTTTGGCTCTAGCGCGCGATGACTTAATGTATCCTAATGACGGGTTTAACCAATCACGACTTGGATTTGGTTGTTTTTGGGTCAGTATTTCTACCTGATCCCCAGTTGTAAGTTGATGCGTGAACGGCACTATTTTGCCGAAAATTTTTGCGCCAATACAACGATGCCCTACATTTGAGTGAATGTAGTAAGCAAAATCAAGTGGTGTAGCGCCAAGTGGTAAATCGATAATATCGCCGCTTGGGGTAAATATGTATACGCGGTCTTCTACTACTTGGTTTTTAAGCTCTTCAGCTAAATCACCACCATCGACTACTTCTTCTTGCCATTGGAGTAACTTACGTAGCCAGCTAATTTTTTGCTCATAACCCGAGCCGCGCCCTGGTAATGCACCTTCTTTGTACATCCAGTGTGCAGCCACACCCAACTCAGCATCTTGATGCATATCGCTGGTACGAATTTGTATTTCTACTGTTTTACCTTCAGGCCCAAATACCACGGTATGAATTGACTGATAGCCGTTTTGTTTTGGGGTTGCTACATAGTCGTCAAACTCTTTATTAAGATGACGCCAATTGGTGTGCACAATACCCAGCGCTCCATAACAATCTTGTAGGCGTTCAACAACGATACGCATTGCACGAATATCAAAAAGCTGATCAAACTCGTAGTTTTTTTGCTGCATTTTTTTATAAATGCTGTAAATGTGCTTGGGGCGGCCATAAACTTGGGCCTCTATGCCCGCTTCACTTAAACGGTTTTTTACTTGCTCAACCATATCTTCCATATAGGCTTCGCGCGTAAGACGTTTGTCGTCAAGTTGTTTGGCTATGCTTTTATAGGTGCCTGGGTGCAAATATCTAAACGATAAATCTTCCAGTTCCCACTTTAATTGCCCTATTCCTAATCTGTTTGCCAATGGTGCAAAAATATCAGCCGTTTCTTTAGCGGCAATGACGCGGTCTTCTTCATCCGCATTTTTTACATTACGTAAATGACATACCTGCTCGGCAAGCTTAATGACCACGGCGCGCACATCTTCAACCATGGTTAATAACATTTTTCGAATATTATCAACTTGCATAGTTCCTTTACCTTGATGCGATAAAGTACTAATAGTGGCCATTTGTGCAACCCCAGTTAACAGCATGGCTATATTACTACCAAGCTGCTCTTCTATGGTTTCAAGTGATATTAAATCGTTTAAAAAATACGGGGTTAAATACGCAGTAGCTAACGATTCGGGGTCGAGATTTAGCTCAGCTAAAATTTCAACCATTTCGATTGCAGTAGTTTGCCTGCTTTCATTATCACATTTTACGCAGAGCGCTTGCGCTTTAGTAAGTAGCTCTGTTTTTTCTTCAGACAAGGCAAGAAATGAAAGCCGAGTGCTAAAATCTGTTGTCTCATCTTGTTGATGTGATTGTCGTGTAGCTACCATAATGCGTTCTACCTCCGTTGAAATAACGCCATAGTTTCAATATGCCCTGTATGAGGGAACATATTCATTAGCCCAATTTTATTAAGATCAAAGCCAGCTTGTGAAATAATTGCGCTGTCACGGGCTAAAGTAACAGGGTCACAAGAGACATATAAAATAGTTTTAAACTGCTTTAAAGGTAATTGCTCTAATACAGCCATTGCACCCGCCCTAGAAGGATCGAGTACAAGCACATCTAAGTTTTTACTAAACCATGGGGCGCTCTGTATGCTTTGCGTTAAATCAAAGCAATGAAACTGCGCATTGGTAATAGAGTTAGTTTGCGCATTTTGAGCAGCCATTGCAACCGCTGAAGTTACACCTTCTACGCCAATTACAGATTTTGCTTGTTTTGCCAGCACTAATGAGAAATTACCAATGCCACAAAATAAATCCAATAAATTTTCATCACCTTTTAAATCAAGCCAATTTGCTGCTTGCTTTAACATAGCTTCGTTAACTTGCGCATTTACCTGAATAAAATTATCTAAACCAAATTCAAATTTTAGAGCAAATTCTTTAAGATAATAAAACGGCATGGCTAAGTGTGAATGCTCAATTACATCGCTCTCGCTTTGCCATACAATTTGATATTGCTGACTTTGTGAGGCTTGTTCCACTATTGCTTTAAATTCATCGTTGATCGCTTTAGTGTGGCGAATAACAACAAAGTTTTTCTCATCACTTTGGCATAACTGTAAATGGCTTATACTGTGCAGCGCTTTGTGTTGATTAATTAAATCATCAAAAAGTGTAAAAACATCTGTAAATACTTCATCAAGTACTGCACATTTATTAATACTGACAATATTTTTTGAACCACTGGCTCTGTAACCCACACGCATTTTTTTAGCTGCTTTATCAAACATAACGGCAATTCGGGCGCTGCGTCTGTAATGCACAGACTTACTTAATAATGGAGCTTGCCAGTTTAAGCTGTTTAATTTAGCAAACTTACTAAATAGCTGAGTAACTGCAGTTTGTTTTTCTACAACTTGTTGGCTTACTTCTAAATGCTGTAGTTGGCAACCACCACACTGATTGTAGTGCTCGCAAAAAGCGTCAACTCTTGATTCACTCGCTTTAATAACTTTAATTACTTTTGCACTGCTGTATTTAGCTTTATCATCGACGAGCGTTGCTTTAACTGTTTCATTTGGTAATGCGCCACTAACAAAACATACTTTATTATTATGCTTAGCAATGCCACGCCCTTGATGATCCATTCCCGTTATATTTAATTCTAGTGTTTGTTGCTTAAGCGGTTTTTTTTTCGCTTTAAAAATTTGCGCCATTAGGCATTACCTTCAGTTTATTTATGAAGCACCTATATTTAGATGCTTTAGAATGCGTGTTGAACCGTATATACTCAGACCATACTAATAACGATAAAACGCTCCCATCATGACCAAATTAGGCTTACGCGATTCTGTTTTAACACTGACCCTGATCCCAACGGTGATCATAGGATTACTACTTGGTGGCTATTTTACAATAAATCGTTACATTGAGCTTGATGAAATTTTATATCAGCAAGGTACTACTATTTCTGAACCCCTTGCTATTGCGCTTGAGCAACCCATGCTCGAAAAAAACAAACAGCTATTGAATCGCCTTATAAGCTACACACATAACAAGCACTCCCCTACCATTAAGTCGATTGCTATTTTTGATAAAAATAATGCGCTATTAATGACCAGCAATTACCACCGCTCATTTGAAAAGTTAATTAATCAAAAAACGCTCATAAATTTAAAAACAACTCATGTGCAAAAAACTGATGAGCTTATTACGTTTTTCACTCCCATTATTAATCATACAAGTCACGACTCTAAATGGGATCCATCGGCTTTTCAGTCATCTCTGGGCACCGTTATTATACAGCTAAACAAAGACCAAGCGGTTATAGGGCAACAACGTGCTTTATTAATTAGCGGTATTGTCATTATTTTATCGTTAGTGTTTGCAGCAATTTTAGCTTTAAGGTTAAGCCGCATGTTTATGACGCCGCTTAATAAGTTAGTACTTGCAACCGACAAGTTAGTCGAAGGTAAAAGAAGTACTGGCCTTAACGACAACATGATAGGTGAATTTGAGCTATTGCGAGAAGGCTTAAATACCATTGCACACACTATGGTGATGCAAAAAGATGAAATGCAAAAAAATATTGATCAAGCAACGAGCGACTACCGCGAAACACTAGAGCAATACGAAACTTCAAATATAGAGCTCTCGTTTGCAAAAAAAGAAGCTCAAGATGCTAACCGCGTAAAATCAGACTTTTTAGCTAAAATGAGCCACGAACTTCGTACTCCGTTAAATGGTGTTATTGGATTTACACGCCAGCTTTATAAAACACCGCTAAATAAACATCAAAAAGATTATCTCGATACTATTATGCTATCAGCAAATAGTTTAATGACTATTATTAGCGATATTCTAGACTTCTCCAAACTAGAAGCGGGTGCAATGGAACTTGAGTCGATTCAGTTTCAACTTCGTGATGCTGTAAATGAAGTGATGACACTACTCGCTCCCAGCGCACACGATAAACAATTAGAGCTATCCATTTACATTAACCAACAAGTACCAGATGACTTAACGGGCGACCCTACTCGCTTTAAACAAGTGCTGATAAACCTATTAAGTAATGCAATTAAATTTACTGAAAAAGGCTCCATTAAGGTCGATATAAGTCACAGGTTGCTTGACAACGAACGTACCTCTTTACTTGTGGCAGTAACCGATACTGGTGTGGGTATACCAATGGATAAGCAAGACTCTTTATTCACTCCATTTGGGCAAGCCGATTCAAGTATTACACGTAAGTTTGGTGGAACAGGTCTTGGCCTTATTATTACCAAGCATATTGTTGAAGCGATGAGTGGTCGCATAACATTAAACTCTGCGCCAGGTAACGGTACCTGTTTTACGTTTAACAGTGTGTTTAGTTTACCAAATCATGTATTTACTAACGACTTGCCAACTAAATCGCTCATTGGTAAGCGTATTTTATATTTAGAGCCGCATGAGCATACACACCATGCTGTACTTTCGTTATTGACCCAATGGGAATCAAGCGTAACAGCATGCTTTAACGAGACCAGCTTTTTAGACGCTATAAAAAATAGTGAATATAAATATGATATTTGCTTAATTGGTCATATGGCATCTGTTGATGATATGCAGCAGCTAAAAAGCTACGTAAAAGCCGTGCGTGAATCTACTGACTACTTATATTTAATGCTTAATACTGTATCGCACAATATGAGAGAAGCGTTTATTGGTAGCGGTGCTGATGCGTGTTTGAGCAAACCGCTTAATCATCGTAAATTATGTGAAGTACTTGCTGCGCCTTACAGACTTGACCACCCTACTCATAATATTGAGCAAAACGATCAAGCTTTGCTGCCGTTAAAAGTATTAGTTGTTGATGATAATGATGCCAACTTAAAGCTTATTCGCACGCTTTTATGCGAGCAAATTGAAACAGTAGAAACTGCGCATAATGGTTCTCAAGCTTATAGTCTAAGTAAAAGCCATAAATATGATGTGATTTTTATGGATATCCAAATGCCGATAATGGATGGTATTACAGCGTGTAAGCTTATTCGCGAATCATCATTAAATGAAGATACGCCAATTATTGCAGTAACGGCCCATGCCCTTCAAAGCGAAAAAGAGCAACTACTAAAAGATGGCTTTAAAGGCTATTTAACTAAGCCTATTGATGAAGATATGCTTAAACAAATTATTAGCGACCATAGCCCACAGACCCCGGTTAATCGTGATAAAGCGAAAACAGATACACCACAAAGCCCAGCACCATTTCAAAGTAGTCGCATTGACTGGGCACAAGCTCTGCAGCGTGCTGGCGGAAAGAGCGAGTTAGCGCTAGAGATGCTTAATATGCTACTTCTAAGCGTCCCTGAAACTCTTACATTGCTTGCTAAAGCGATAGAGAGTAACGATTGCCAACAAGTGTTAAGTATTGTCCATAAGTTTCATGGTGCATGTTGCTACACCGGTGTACCAAAACTAAAATCACTTGCAGAAACAATTGAAACATCGCTTAAAAATAAATGCTTGCTAGAAAATATTGAACCTGAATTATTCGAGTTGCAAGACGAGCTTGAAAACTTACTTGCTGATGCAAGCGTAACTGAGCTACAAAGATAAGCTTTGAATTTTAGATACAAAAAACGCGGTATTTACCGCGTTTTTTTTAATTAAGCTGTTTAAATACTTATATTGGCAGTATTACATTCTTGCTTCAATCATTAATCGTTTCATGTCGCGTACGGCTTTATCGAGTCCATCTATCGCTGCACGAGCAATAATAGCGTGGCCAATATTTAGCTCGTAAATCTCAGGCATCGCGGCAATGGGTTTAACGTTATGATAATGAAGACCATGGCCAGCGTTAACAATCAAACCTAAGCTTGCTGCGTATTGAACACCTTCACGAATATGCTCTAATTCTTTGTGTAAATCAGTGTCATTTGTTGCATCAGCGTACGCACCAGTGTGTATTTCTACATAAGGGGCACCACACTCTTTGGCTGCGTCTAATTGTGCTTTATCTGCATCAATAAATAACGATACTTTTATGCCCGCGTCGGTAAGTGTTTTTGTTGCGGCTTTAATTTTATCTATATTGCCCGCTACGTCTAAGCCGCCCTCGGTGGTTAACTCTTCACGTTTTTCAGGCACTAGGCACACATACTCAGGTTTTACTTCAAGCGCTATTTTTATCATTTCGTCGGTAACAGCTGTTTCAAGATTCATACGCGTTTGAATGGTTTTTGCCATCACATAAACGTCGCGATCTTGAATATGGCGTCTGTCTTCACGTAAGTGAATCGTAATACCGTCTGCCCCTGCATGCTCTGCTACACTGGCTGCATGAGCGGGATCTGGGTAATTTGTTCCACGCGCTTGGCGAAGTGTTGCAATATGATCTACGTTTACACCCAAAAGAATATCTTTCATTTTCTTACCTGTAAAATTACGTTTATTGAGAGGCCATAAATAGCTCACGGCTTTTTAATGGTTTACTACCTAATAAGGGTTTTAATAAATAGCGGCTTAATTGCTTTGCCATATATAGCACATCGCTTTGGCTAAAGTCATGATTAGCTATGGCATTAAGTTGTTTGCCGCTAAATCCAGAACGCGTATCTTCCTGTACTAAAAAACCAAGTTCGGGGAAATAACTATACGTTTGCTTTTCATCTATTGGCTCACCGCTGGCGTCAAAACTAAAATCCACGCCATAACCGAGTAATTCCAATAATTGAAACTCGTATGAGCGAAGTACTTCTTGTAAATTAGCCCCGCTGTTTAGGTTTCCTAAATGAGATTTATATAGCTCAAATACTTGTTCAATGGGCTCGTTAACAGGCACTATGCGATTGGTAAGCTCATTTAAATAAAAACCACAATAAAGCTCATCGCCTTTTAAAAAGTGCGAGTTACCATGCAGTTCAAATTTATTGATATATTTTAGATCGTACTTGCCGCTGTAATTAACAAGGAGTGCCTGAAACGGCTGAAGTTGTGCTTTATGTTTAGTGGCCTGGCGACCACTAATTCGGGCCAGCATTCTTAGCTGACCCACGCCTTCTACAAGCATATCTAACATTACTTGGGAGTCACTATAAGGACGCCGATGCAATAAATACGCGGTGTAGAAGTCGCTATCCATTCACTAAGCTACTGCTTGGTTTAGTCTTCACTGTAACCTAAGCTTCTTAGTGCACGTTCATCATCAGCCCAACCTGACTTCACTTTAACCCAAAGTTCTAAAAAGACTTTGTTATCAAGCATTTCTTCAATGTCTTTACGGGCTTCACGGCCAATGGTTTTTAGCTTTTCGCCTTTATTACCAATAACCATGCGTTTTTGCGTTTCGCGTTCAACAAGAATCAACCCATTAATATGCCAAATACCGTTGTCTTGCCACTTAAATTGCTCAATTTCAACAGTCACAGAATACGGTAGCTCTTCACCCATAAAACGCATTAGTTTTTCACGGATAACTTCAGCCGCCATAAAACGCATCGAGCGGTCTGTTACGTAATCTTCTGGGAAATAAAACTCGCAAGGCGGTAAACGTTTAGTTACTTCCGCTTTAATTAAATCAACGTTTTTACCTTGCGTTGCTGATACTGGCATAATTCCAACAAAATCAAACTTGTCACTTAACCACTTCATATGAGGTAGCACAAGGTCACGGTCTTTAACTTGGTCAATTTTATTAATAACTAATAATACAGGTTTACCACTTTGCGATACTTTATTAAGTACCATATCGTCATCGGCATTCCAATGAGTGCCTTCAACGACAAAAATAATAAGCTCTACATCGCCAATAGAACTAGACGCTGCTCGGTTCATTAGACGGTTAATAGCACGCTTTTCTTCAACGTGTAGACCCGGTGTATCTATGTATACCGCTTGGTGTTTATCAACAGTATGAATACCCATAATACGATGGCGTGTAGTTTGTGGTTTACGTGAGGTAATACTCACTTTTTGCTCAATGATTTCATTAAGCAAAGTCGATTTACCTACATTAGGTCGACCAACAATGGCAACCATTCCACAAAATGTATCTACATCACGTTCATGAGGCTGTATTAAGGTATCAAGATTCATTTTTAATTATCTTCAATGCTTTTTCAGCAGCTTTTTGTTCGGCCTTACGGCGCGAGCTACCAACAGAAATTATGCTATCCATTCCATCAACAATACATTCAACCGTGAATGTTTGATTGTGTGCTTGGCCTTGTGTATCAACCACAGTGTAGCCCGGTAAAGATAATTTACGGGCTTGTAAATACTCTTGCAGCAGGGTTTTAGGATCTTTCTGGTTAAGCCCTGGTGAAATAGCATCCAAACGTGATTGGTACCACGCCAATATCAGATTGCCACAGCTGTCGATACCTGAATCTAAAAATGCAGCACCTATAATTGCTTCTACTGCATCAGCAAGCGTTGACTCGCGACGGAACCCGCCACTTTTAAGCTCACCCGGCCCTAAGCGTAAATAGTCGCCTAGACCAAATTCAAGTCCAAACTCGGCAAGTGTTTGACCACGCACAAGCGTTGAACGCATGCGGCTTAAGTCGCCTTCACGCGCTTTAGGAAATTTGGCATAAAGTGCATTGGCAATCACAAAGCTTAAAATAGAGTCGCCTAAAAATTCTAGTCGCTCATTATGTTGACCTTTGTGGCTGCGGTGCGTCATTGCTTGCTCAAGTAAACCTTGATCAGCGAATTCATAGCCAATTTTTTTATATAATTCTGTTACATTTTTTTTCATCGTTACTGAATATTACCTAGGCGCTCAAAGCGAACACCAGTTGGAACCCATCCTGGTAAAATATCATCAGGGCCATTCTCAAATTCAAAACTCATCCATATAAAGACAGCTTTACCCACCAAGTTTTCTTTTGGTACAAAGCCCCAAAAGCGACCATCTTGGCTGTTGTCGCGGTTATCACCCATCATAAAATAATGATCAGCAGGGACAGTCCATTCATCAGAAGGCGTGCCCGGTTGCTGGTAGTAACGCCCTTTTCTTTCAGGCGCTTGTGGGTTGATTAATATATCATGCGTAACTGTTGTTAAATTTTCATTCACACGAGCTAGAGGCATTGGGCCTTGTTTAAATTCGTTATCATTAATTAGTTTAAAATCAATTTTATTGAATTCATTACATAAAAGCTCACCCTGTTGGGCTTCGCCTTCTTTACAGTTTGGCTGAATATACAAACGTTTATCACGATAAACAATTTTATCGCCAGGTAAACCAATCGTACGTTTAATATAGTCAACACTTTCATCTAAAGGGTATTTAAAAACAACAATATCACCACGTTCAGGCTCACCGACATCAACTAACTGAGTGCGCCAAACTGGGTCTTTTATTCCATATGAATACTTTTGTACTAAAATAAAGTCACCTACTAGTAGTGTAGGCATCATTGAACCAGATGGAATCTGAAACGGTTCAAAAATAAATGATCTAAAAATAGTAATTGCTGCAATCATCGGAAAAATCGATTTTGCGGTTTCTGTTATTACTGGTTCTGGTGCAATTAATGCCGCAGTTTCTTCATCTAACGGAGCTCCAGCAGACGTTTGCGCTATCGCTAAACGCTCCTGCCTTTTAGGAGCATACATTAAGTGATCTATTAACCATATTAAGCCTGAGCCTAAAGTTAACAGCACCAATAAAACTGAAAAATAACCAGCCATTTATAATCCTTTGTTTTTATTTACCAACTTTCAAAATAGCTAAAAACGCTTCTTGAGGTACTTCAACATTACCTACTTGCTTCATACGTTTTTTACCATCTTTTTGCTTTTTAAGTAGCTTTTTCTTACGGCTCACATCACCACCGTAACACTTAGCAATTACGTTTTTACGTAACTGTTTTACCGTAGTACGGGCAATAACATGTTGTCCGATAGCTGCTTGAATAGCGATATCAAACATTTGACGTGGAATAAGCTCTTTTAATGCATCAGCTAACTGACGACCACGAGACTGCGCACCATCTCGGTGAACAATAATCGCAAGTGCATCAACACGCTCACTATTAATTAAAATATCAACACGTACCATATCTGATGTTTGAAAGTGTTTAAAGTTATAATCAAGTGATGCAAAACCACGACTTGTTGATTTTAATTTATCAAAAAAGTCCATTACCACTTCAGCCATAGGTAGCTCGTACGTAACCGCTACTTGCTTTCCGTGATAGGTCATTCTTGTTTGGCTACCACGTTTTTCAATACACAAAGTAATAACATTACCTAGGTATTCTTGTGGTACCAAAATATTAGCTTCAACAATCGGTTCACGAATTTCTAAAATATCGTTTACTGCAGGTAAATCAGACGGGTTATCAATCTGAAATGTACCTTCTTTAGTAACTATCTCATAGATTACCGTAGGTGCCGTTGTAATTAAATCAATATCATATTCACGCTCTAAACGCTCTTGAATGATTTCCATGTGCAGCATACCTAAAAAGCCACAGCGGAAACCAAAACCTAGTGCAGTTGAATTCTCTGGTTCAAAGAATAACGACGCATCGTTTAAGCTTAATTTGTTAAGTGCATCACGAAATGATTCATACTCATCTGATGCAATTGGGAACATACCCGCATAAACCTGAGGTTTTATTTTTTGAAAGCCTGGTAAGCGAAGCGGCGCCGCATTTTTTTGATGAGTAATAGTATCGCCCACTGGCGCACCATGTATCTCTTTAATACCGGCAATAACGAACCCTACTTCACCAGTTCTTAAAATACCGGTATTAGTTTGCTTAGGTGTAAACACACCCACTTGGTCAGCAGTATGTATATGCTCGTTCGACATTATTTTTATTTTGTCGCCCGTGCGTAATTCACCGTGCTTAATACGCACTAGTGATACAACGCCTTGGTACGGGTCAAACCAAGAATCAATAATAAGTGCTTGTAGTGGCCCATCTTTTTCGCCTACTGGCGGCGGAACATCCCTAACAATCATTTCAAGTACTTCGGCAATCCCTACTCCTGTTTTAGCGCTACATTGCACTGCATCAAGAGCATCAATACCAATAATTTCTTCAATTTCTTCTGCAACACGTAAAGGATCCGCTTGCGGTAAATCGATTTTATTAAGTACTGGAATTACTTCTAAATCCATTTCCATCGCGGTGTAACAGTTAGCTAATGTTTGTGCTTCAACGCCTTGGCCTGCATCAACAACAAGTAGTGCACCTTCACATGCAGCTAAAGAACGCGATACTTCATACGTAAAATCAACGTGTCCTGGAGTATCAATGAAATTAAGTTGATAAGTTTCACCATCGTTCGCTTTATAATTCAACGTTACACTTTGCGCTTTAATGGTAATACCACGTTCGCGCTCAATATCCATTGAATCCAAAACTTGTTTTTGCATTTCACGGTCGGTTAAACCGCCACAAACTTGGATCAAACGATCTGAAAGGGTCGATTTACCATGGTCAATATGGGCGATGATCGAAAAATTACGGATATGCTTCATAAACTGGATTCTATACTTCTATTTTAATGGACTAAATATGAATACCTAAGTGACTTGAAAATACTTGCTATAGGATGCCATAAGCTAAATTTGTATATAACAAACATCACGAATGCTTTTTAAGATGGGTTATAACCATTTTATTTATTGAATAACAACAAGTTATGTTTACTTAACTTAAATAATTCAGTCAGATAAAATAATTTAAAAAACCACGGTTCCCTGTATTTCCAAGTTACTTTGGTATAAAACGGCAATTTTACATTTAATTGGCGTCAATCACCATCTATTTGAGTTAAAGGGATACTAATTGGATGAATTTTTATAACTTTTATATCGTGCTTTAGCGATTTCACACGAGTTTTAGCTATAAAAAAGCCAGTAACACCACCTAAAGCTGCTGCTAAAATCTGCCAACCTTCGGGAGCCATAAATAATTGCGCCGCAATAAATGCAAAAACCAAGCTTAAAAGGAGCGGTAACATGTAAACAGCAAAAGCATGCCTAACTACATGACTATCATCAAGTGATAAGGTAACTTTTTGACCCACTTCGACCGCGGATTCAAATTTATAGGGGAAGGTTTTTTTTGCAGTGCCAAATAGCTTACCAAACACTTGTGAACCGCAACGACCGTTACAGCCTTCACAAGCTTGTTTTTGCTCTGCTTCTAAATGAGCAATGTGGCCATCAAGGGCCACAATAGTGAGGGTTTGTTCAATCATAACAATCCTTACGAATCGTTTATAATGCGCGAGTAACTGACTCTGCAATCGCTTTTGCGGTCATACTCGGTACATTACCAACAACCGATACATCAAAATTACCGCCATTATGCACATATACTGTCGTTGCACCAGAGGTTAGTGCTCCGCTTAAACGCTTACCTGGCAATGGGCGCTGAATAAATACCGAAATTTCAACAAAACCATCAGAGAACAAGTAATAGTCAGTTAATTCATTATTTAAATCGAGCTTATGCCTATCTGATTTTAGTAACTCAAAACCATCTGGTAACCAACTTATTTTCCAGTTGGTGGCAGCACTATCTTCGTTTATAAGTGCATCATTTGGTAAAGGCGTTGGAAAGTTTCGATTAAGTACTTCAAGTAGCATACTGGCTGGCTGCTCTGTCACACTAATATGCGTAAGTTGTAATTGCTCTAAGGCTTCACCTTCATGGTTTACGTATGCTGCTTTTAATAACAACGACGATTCCATATCCAGCCAAATCCAATAATTATATTTATACTCGTCTTTGGACTCTATGCGAACTAACTGTGCAGCACGCCCTGCGATACGACCCTTTCCGCCAAGCACAAAGTCATAGTGCGCACTTAAGCGATCTATATCTTTAAAAAGTACTTCAGGAATTGGTCCAGCTATTGAATCTGTTTTTAGAGAATAGGGTTCAGACTGAGGTTCAAAATAAGTAACTTGGTTATTAATGCGCACCATTTCTAGGCCAGCACCATTAAGTAAACTTAAATGCTCAAGTTCTGTGTCACCTTGTAAAGCATGCACCCAGCGGTAGGGTTCCATTGTTTTACCTTTAACAACCACAAACGAGGCGTCAAAATTACGGGTATGAACGGCATTAGCCATTTGTAGTAATAAATCTTTGGCAGGATTTGTGTCGCTGGCAAATGCATTAAAGCTTACTACCAACGACAGAACAAAAGTGATTACTTTCATTTAATTAGTTTTTTTCCTCAGACGCTTTGATATTAGTTTGCGCTGTTTCTAAAGAATTCGCAACTCGTGCTTGGCGTTGATGCTCAAGAACTAATGCACCAATACGTTGTTGCTGCAGTTCACGCAAACCTTGCTCTGCATTTTCAAGCGCAGGCTCAGATGAATAACTTACTGGTGACGCCATACCCGCTAGCGGTGTGGTTTGCAGTAATGGAATTTCGCTTTGTTGGTCGTTGTTGCTTTGAGGTAACGTATTAACGCCTACAATAGCAAACATTGCCACACTTGCTGCAATAGCTAGTTGAGCAACTGGCTTGCGCCAATTAAAAGCCACTACTTTATTATCTTGTACTGTTTCAGTGATTGCTTGAGGCTGTGTTTTTGTCTGACTAAAGTCAGCATAAACAGGCTCGCTTTCTAGTGCTAATGCAACGCGATCGCTAATATCAATATGTATGTCGTTATTATTTTTTTGAGCACGCATCGCATCACCAATTAACGCATAACGGCCAAACGTAGTGACATCTTGCTCTGCAATTTTTGCATCGGTCAGATGTTGCTCGCCATCAAGTAATGCCGATAACGCTTCGTTATCTAACTTGTTAAGGTGTGCTTTTGTCATACTAAGACTCGCCTATTAATGGGTTTAATTTGTTATCAATTGCTTCACGGGCACGAAATATACGCGAACGCACCGTCCCGACTGGGCAATCCATTACCACGGCTATTTCTTCATAGCTCATCCCTTCGATTTCTCTAAGGGTGATTGCGGTTTTAAGATCTTCAGGCAAACTATCAATCGTATTAAAAATAACAGCGCGTACTTCTTCGCTTAAAAGTAGGTTTTCAGGAGATGCATTAGATCGCATTGAATCTGCACAATCGTAAAATTCGGCATCTTCGGCGTCTATATCATTTGCTGGCGGTTTACGCCCCTGGGCTACTAAGTAATTTTTAGCACAATTAACGGCAATACGGTATAACCACGTGTAAAAGGCGCTGTCACCTCTAAAGTTAGGAAGTGCACGGTAAGCTTTAATAAAAGCCTCTTGTGCTACATCAGCAATATCGCCTTGGTTAGATACATAACGTGAGATCAAACCTGCAATTTTGTTTTGATACTTCTTTACTAATAGGTTGAAGGCGTTTTTATCTCCTTGCTGGACCCTTTTTACTAGCACTAAATCTAATTCCTGCTCGCTCATTCGAGCCGGTACTCCTATGTCTGATTTTTGCTTGTTATTCATATTGTCGTCATTGTTCACAAATACTCTGACCTCTTTATGAATAAAAAGTTCTGCTTAATATTCTTTTTTTATAAAATAGATGATAAATAACGGCGCTAAGCCTTCAAAATCACTACGTAGTAGTATGACAAATATGATACAACTACAGATATTAAAAACAAATATTGCTCTATATGGGCATTGTAACCGCAAAGTACCTCTGACATGAACCAAAATAAACATCACATTGCAGATGTCGCTATTATCGGTAGCGGCGCAGCAGGCTTATCACTTGCATTATCTCTCGCTAATTATTGTAACGTTACCGTGATCAGTAAAGGAGCGCTTACCGAAGGTTCTACTTTATATGCCCAAGGCGGTATAGCAGCAGTATTTGATAAACAAAACGACAGCATAGAATCTCATGTCGAAGATACACTCGATGCGGGCGGCGGTTTATGCGATAGAGACGCTGTTCATTATACAGCGAGTAATGCTCATGATTGCCTACAGTGGTTAATTGACCAAGGTGTTCCCTTTGATATGGAGTTTGATAGCAAAGGAAAAGAGCGTTTTCATTTAACACGTGAAGGCGGTCACAGCCATCGTCGTATTTTGCATGCTGCCGATGCCACTGGCAAAGCGGTGCAAACTACACTTATCAGCCAAGTTAAAATTCATAAGAATATAACGCTTTTAGAGCAATACAACGCCATTGATTTAATTACAGATAAAAGCGCAGGTAAAACAGGCTCACACATTGAAGGTATGTATGTGTGGAACAAAAAAGCGAAAAAGGTAGAAACCATTTCAGCTAAATTTGTTGCGCTTGCAACTGGTGGCGCAAGCAAAGTGTATTTGTATACTTCTAATCCAGATGTATCAAGTGGTGACGGTATTGCAATGGCATGGCGCGCAGGCTGTAAAGTTGCCAATATGGAATTTAATCAATTTCATCCAACAAGCCTTTACCACCCAGAACTACAAAACTTTTTAATTACAGAAGCGATGCGCGGTGAAGGGGCTTATTTAAAACGCCCTGATGGCACTCGCTTTATGAAAGACTTTGACAGCCGTGAAGAGCTTGCTCCACGCGATATAGTGGCACGCGCAATCGATTTTGAAATGAAGCGTCTAGGCGCTAATTACGTTTATTTAGATATTAGCCACAAAGACAAAGATTTTATTATTGAGCACTTCCCTACTATTTACGCAAAATGCTTAAGTGTTGGCCTTGATATAACTAAAGAAGCAATCCCTGTTGTACCTGCCGCCCATTACACCTGTGGTGGCGTAATGACTGACTTTAACGGTAAAACAGATCTCGATAACTTATATGCAGTTGGTGAAGTGGCTTATACAGGCCTGCACGGTGCAAACCGTATGGCAAGTAATTCACTATTAGAATGTATTGTATTTGCCCACGCTGCAGCTAAAGATATTTTAAGCAAAATTGAACATGCACCTGAGCCAATGGAACTGCCTCATTGGGATGAAAGCCGTGTTAGTAATTCAGACGAGGAAATAGTTATTACCCATAACTGGCATGAGCTACGTTTATTTATGTGGGATTATGTAGGTATTGTACGCTCAACTAAACGCTTAGAACGCGCATTACACAGAGTTGAGTTACTGCAGCAAGAAATACACGATTACTATGCAAACTTTAGAGTAAGTAATAACTTACTTGAGCTTCGTAATTTAGTGCAAGTATCTGAGTTAATTATTAGAAGTGCGATGGAGCGAAAAGAAAGCCGAGGATTGCATTACACAATTGACTACCCTGAACAAAATGAAAACCCAACACCGACTATTTTGACTCCAAAGCGAAATTAATCGCATTTAAAGCCGCGCGCTTTAAGCGTGCATAGCTTTGTTTATTAACACCATTGGCTGAAATTATAAGCCAATGGTCGTTACTAAAACCGTTAATATGCAGCCAGATGCTATTGCCATAAAAGCGACTTTTTTTACTAATTTCACCCTGAACTTGTAAAGCTTCACCCTCAAATCGAAATAGTTTAGGTTCTAATATTATAACGCCGTGATTTGGGTGAATTGCTAACACTTTTTGCCAAACTACAAAACCAGCGACCACATTCATTACTAAGCAAAAAATCATAGCCAAAACTGAACTTAAAAATAAGCATAATATTAAACTCAGCATGCAAAAAAAGACCACAATAGGTTTGTGGTCAGCTTTATTATTTGTAACCGTAAACCTATACACGAACTCGGTCTAAGATAAGTTGAACCATGCTATTTAGCTGCTCATCTTTACATTCTTGATGGCCCATAAACCATGCAAATAAATCAGGATCTTCTTCCGTGAGCAAACGCTGAAAGATAGCCTGTTGCTCTGCGTTTAAAGAGTCGTATGCTTCTTCTACAAACGGCATAAACAAAACATCTAGCTCTAACATGCCACGACGACAAGCCCAACGAATACGTGCTTTACTATGAATTTCAACCATTTTAAACCTCATACTTAATTGACTCGAGTTTAACAAACACAAGCCCATTTAGCAGCTATTAATCTCTCATTAAATAATAAAGTCACACCATTAGGTGCTTGTCTGTACCATACGTAACAACTGCGTTATTATGTCACTTCATTTATATTGCAAAGAAGGTTTTTATGTCGAGCGTTTATGCATGTCCGTTATCTCATCAACTTATTAGCCTCTACGGTGCTGATAAATTATCTTATTTACACGGGCAAATCACTCAAGATCTAAATAAATTAACCAGCAGTAATTATTTGTGGGCTGGCCATTGCAGCGCTAAAGGTAAACTTTGGGGCGTATTTAAATTATTTTCTTATCAAGATAGCTACTACCTTGCGGGTAGCCAAGCCGAAGTTGAAAAATCGTTAGCTGAACTTAAAAAATATGCTGTATTTGCAAAAGTTGATATCAGCGAGTGTTCAAGGCGTTTAATTGGCTTAATTGGTGATGATTTATCTGATGTACTTGCACAACTTGATATTAGCTTTGAAGGCGATGCAAGCGCGTGTGACTTTGAAAATGGTAAAGCATTAAAATTAGCTGATAACCGTGTTTTATTAATGGTTGATAACCAATTTAGCATGCCTGATAACGTATCTACACTTGATAACGAAGCTCTTTGGCAACAAGCAGCCATGCTTGCAGGTGAGCCACAGCTAAGTGCTGATGCAATTGGCGAGTATGTTCCTCAAATGGTAAACCTACATGCTATTGGCGGTATAAGCTTTAAAAAAGGGTGTTATACCGGTCAAGAAACTGTGGCTCGCATGAAGTACCTAGGTAAAAATAAGCGTGCAATGTATATAGTTTCAGGGCAAAGCGAAGGACTACTTTCAGAGCCCGATTTAGAAACCCAATTAGGCGAAAATTGGCGTCGTGCTGGTAAACTTATTGCACAGAGCTTTGATGAGCAAACAAATAAATTAACAGGCCTTGTTGTGTTGCCAAACGATACTGATGTAACTCAGGTACTTCGTGCAAAACACACACCTCAGGTGGAGCTAAGCATTCTGCCTCTACCCTACTCTCTTGAAGATGAATAAATAGGAATGACTATGATCGTTGCGGCAAACAAAGTGGTAAAAATGCATTATTCGGTAATGGATAATGATGGCAATAGCATTGATAACTCGTTCGGTGGTGAGCCACTACACTTTATCATTGGCACAGGCTATTTAATTTCAGGCCTAGAAAATGCTTTGCAAGGCAAACAACCAGGCGACACTCTTAGTGTAAAAGTTGAACCTGATGAAGGTTATGGCGAACGCCACGAAAACCTAATGCAAGCTGTACCTAAGTCAATGTTCGAAGGCATGGAAATTGAAGTGGGCATGCAGTTTCGTGCTTCAACAGACGATGGCGACCAATCAGTAATGATCATCGATATTCAAGATGAAGAAGTGATTGTAGATGGCAATAATCCGCTTGCAGGCATAACACTTAACTTTGATGTAGAAATACTAGAAGTACGTGATGCTACAGAAGATGAGTTAACTCACGGCCATGTACACGGCGAAGGTGGATGTGGTCACGACCACTAACACACTGCAAAAGCAGATATAAAAAAAGCGCCTAAGGCGCTTTTTTTATATCATATTACTAGGTTTAACCGTTTCAGTTTTTACCTTACTAGGAAGCACTATTAACACGTTCTTCTCTTTTAGAGCGGCCAATAAACCTTTTTGATCGTTTGTACCAACTCGATACAGTGTGCCATCTTTAAGCGTTAGCTGTATCGCACTAAAACCAGATACTGTATATACCCAGCCATCGTGAGTAATTCGCATACCAATACCGTGTCTGTAAGAGTTTTGAACTGCCTTAGCTTCTATTACTTCGCTAAGCTCGATACTTTGACCGGCAACGCCTGGACCAAACGCCCAGCTAATTTTTTTATCATCTACTTTTACTGTTAGACCATGGAACAAAAAGCCCACCAGCACTAAAATCCCAGCAAATATTATTAAAGGTCCATCAGCGCCTAACAAATTCCATGCAAGCGCCACAAAACCGCCAATCCACGCCAATACAAAAAAGATAAACACCGCATACTGTTTATGCTGATACATAATATTCTCTAAATTAAATAAATACTTAAAAGCTGTACACCAATGTAGCACTCAGCTCTGAGTCAAACTTGAGTTTATCATCTTCGGGTTTTGAATTATAACGATACATGTAGGTAAATTTAAGCGATACCGCGCCAATCACTTGGCTTATCAGTGCGGTTTCTGATTTTAAGCGAGAATTAAGACCTGAAAGCGACTGCTCTATACTCACATCTTGATTAAAACGAGTACGCTTAGAAACCAAGCGTTCCCACTGCATTGCAACACGTACTAAATAACCGGTTTTATTAATTTCATCTTCGCTCACGTCCGAATCTTCATCAGCTACTGAGCGGTATAAACCAGGTCCTACATCAATATCTACTTTGTTTTTAGAGCCTTGATATACACGCGCACCATAACCTGTTGCTATTGTGCTTTTAAAATCAAGTCCACTAAACTCATCTTCTTCGTAATCGCCGTAAATAAAAAATGAAGAGTTTTTAACGCCCACCTTATAGTTACCTTGAGCAGATACAAATATACGGTTTGCTGTTACATCCGTTTCATCCGTATCATCATTATGATCACGTTTGTAAAGAGAGTCTATTTTGAATTGATTTCGCCACTTTTCAAAATCTTGGTATAAATTACCTTTGAGCTTAAAACTGGTCGAATTAGTGTTACCTTTGCTTAAAATAAAGCCAAATTCAGTATCACCGTAAAACATTTCACCTTTATGTAACTCATGAATTTCTTCATCAGAGAGCTTGCCATATTCATGAAAATCTTCAAATGGATCAACCGCCCAACTTGGGCAGCTAATTATCAAAAAAATTAAAAATAAATACTTACGCACATCACTCTCTCTGCACACAATTATAAAAATAAGCCGTATTGCTTATTCAGTTTCTTTCCATAAAATATGACAAAACGGTGCATCTTTATCACGACTAATCAAAATTTTAGCAAACAAAACATCATCATTTTCAAATTCTAAGCCTACCAATACTTGAATAAAGTGCTCTGGCTCTATCTCAAGGGCTACAAAGTCTTGCCACTGATCATCTGGCTCATCTTCTTCAATAAAGCCTAGGTCTTCTCTAAACTCATTAAAGTCTTCAACATCTTTATCACTTAAGTTATTTGGCGCTAACTCTAAAAAAATATCATAAGCTTGGTGAGTAGCTTCTTCTACCGTATATAAACGTGGACCCGACATATGTGCTTAACCTTAAGCTTTTAAGTTGCGCTATATTATCAAATCTCATCATCATTTTGATAAAAAAAAGCTTAAAACACTGACTTTTTTGTAACCGAGTCATGCTTTATTCAGCATACAACTAAAACGATAAAGAATAATTTAAGTAACTTATTGAATATAAAGGTTACTTTTAATAATTTAAGCTTAAATAGCAGCTTAAACTATTTTTATTATCCCAAATTAAAATTGTTCAGTTTTTTATCATCTAAAACCAATCATTTAAGACTACCGCTTTACTAATAAATTCAATTTATTTAAAAATACCATCACTTTACTTAATTCTTATAACAACATAAGCTCAAGTAACAGGTCAGAGGAGTATGTAATGATAAAACTAGAAAAACAAAATGGCATTGCAACCGTCACGCTTAGCAGAGCTAAAAAGCAAAATGCATTAAGCTTTGAAATGTTTGTAGAGCTAAACAAAGCGATTAAAAATATAAAAAAGGATCGTAGTATTCGCGCTGTTGTAATAAAAGGCGATGGCGAGCATTTTTGTGCCGGCCTTGATATATCAGCAGTAATGGCAGCGCCAATGAACATAGTAAAACTATTACTCAAATGGTTGCCGGGCAATCAGAACTTAGCGCAAAAAGTGGTATTAGGCTGGCAGTCGCTAAGTGTGCCCGTTATTGCACAAATTAATGGCAACTGTTTAGGGGGAGGCTTACAAATAGCTTTAGGAGCTGATTACAGGATTGTTCATGTTGATGCCAAGCTTGCTATTATGGAAGCTCGTTGGGGGTTATGCCCCGATATGGGAGCAAATGTAATGATGAGCGGTTTAGTTAATAGAGATCAAGCTCTTTGGCTTGCAAGCCATGCAAACCCTATTACAGCACAACAGGCAAATGAGCTTGGTTTAGTTACTCAACTTACCGATGATACCCAACAAGCCACGCAAAACATGCTCAATACATTACTTGAACGCTCACCCGATACGCTTGCTGCAATTAAACGTATTACACAACTTAGCTATAAACCAAACCAACGTAAAATACTCGCTAAAGAAACTTTTAGCCAAATTCGCTTGCTACTAAATCCAAACACTAAAAAAGCAATTGCTAAAGCTAAAGGAAAAGCGGGTATAACCTACGCAAACACAAAGCATTGGTAGACTATTGCACAATGCATAAAAGAGTTTGATTTGTTAAAGTTAAGCTCTTATCTTTTCTGTGAGCCACTTTGATGAAATATCTGCTCAGTAGCGCTATTATTTTACTATGTCTAGCCTTAGCTAAACTCATTATGCACTTTATTGGTGGGAGCTTTCCTGCACCGTTACTTGCTATGGTTATTTTATTAGTTTTACTCTTATCTGGTATTGTAAAAGAGCAACACGTAAAACCATGCGCCTCCCCTATTTTAAATATTATGCCTATCTTTTTCATTCCTGCAGGTGTGGGATTTATTGAACATCTCGGCCTTATAAAATCGCATTGGGCATTTTTAGCCTCAGTTGTGGTGCTAGTCCCTATAACGACCTTATTACTTGTTAGCAGTGTAATTGCGTATTTTAAGGGAAAAGAAAATAATGACTAATTTAACTTTTTCCGCTATTTCAGAGCTACAGCCTAATTTATGGTGGCTAAGTATCCCTTTTATTATTGTATTGTTTTTAGCATTAAGGGCCGTAAACCAAAGTATAAAAAACAGCGTATTTAAATCGCTCACTAACCCCGTATTTTTAAGTATTAGTATTATCGCTTTATTGCTAGTTAATCTAAATTTGCCTTATACGCAATTTGCCTCGCACAGCAAATTACTAAGTTGGTTATTAGAGCCCGCGATTGTAGCTTTAGCACTTCCGCTATATCAGCAGTTTACGCACGTACGAAAAAACCTATTACTCATAGTCGCAACTTGTAGCTTAGGTATTGTTAACGCAACCGTTGTAGCATTTTTACTAAGCATGCTATTTAATGCGCCAACGCAGCTAAGTGCATCTGTTGCTGCTCTTAGTGTTACTACGCCAATATCTTTAATTGTTACCGACTCATTAGGCGGGATTAGCTCTCTTGCCGCCGCTTTAGTTATTTTTATTGGTTTATTAGGGGCTTTATTTGGTTTTATGCTTTTTAAACTCGTTAATATTTTTAATCACGAATCTCAAGGTGTTGCCATGGGCACAGCTTGTCACGCAATTGGGACTGCCGCTGCTATTGCCGAACACCCAAAAGTTGGCGCTTACTCATCAGTTGCAATGGCGCTAAGCGCTTTATTAACCGCGATTATAGTGCCGCTGTTATATCCATTTTTAGTCAACATTTTGCTATAGTTGGAAAAATACAACATAGCCCTAACATAGAGCGCTTTATGATCAGTTCTGAAATTGAACAGTTTGAAAAATATTACACCATGCTTACTGAGTATATGGTTACCTACAGTATGCAAATTGTTGGCGCTATTTTTATCGTCCTCATTGGTTTGTGGATAGCACAAAAGCTTGCCAAATTTGTAGCCGCGTTAATGACCCGCCATAATGTTGACATTACGCTCACTAACTTTGTCAGTAGCGTGGTAAAAGTACTGCTAATTGTAATGGTTATAATTATTGCACTTGGCAAAATAGGTATCAGCGTTACGCCTTTTGTAGCGGCCATTGGTGCAGCATCTTTAGGTGCTGGTTTAGCACTACAAGGCATGCTTTCTAACTATGGTGCGGGCCTTGCCATTATAGCCACACGGCCTTTTGTTGTTGGTGATACTATTGAAGTTAAAAATGTCAGTGGCCAAGTTAAAACGATTGAGCTTGGCTACACCATTTTAATTAATGAAGAAAAAGTAGAAATTACCATTCCAAATAAACATATTGTGGGCGAAATACTTCACAACTCGTTTAGTTACTCATTAGTAAAAGGTGAGATAGATATTGCTTATAGTGCTTGCTCTGATAACGCAATTAGCCTTATTGAAGACGTACTCAAAGCCCATGAATTAGTCGCGCAAAATCCATTATCACAAGTAGGTATTGAGCGTTTTGCTGATAGCGGCGTAACTATTAGTTATAGGTATTGGGTACCTACAACTAAAATTATCGAAACTAAGCTAGCTATTAACGGTGGTGTTTATAAAGCAATTAATAATGCTGATATTGAAATCCCATTCCCTCAACGTGTCATCACAATTAATAAAACTGATTTAGAAAGCTAATTAGTTTTGATATTGAGCTTGCATACCGGCAAGCTCAACCTACTTTTAATAAACTAAAGATTTATAATCAGCCCTTCGTCTTTTTTAATTTTTTCGATCACCATATAAGTATGATGAGTGCCCACGCCAGGTATATCGACTAAGTCACCTAGCACTTGTCTGTACTCTTCCATATTAGAAACACGGATTTTTAATAAATAATCATAGCCACCTGCCACCATGTCACATTCGACTACTTGATCTATCCTTAATATGTGCTCTCTAAAGACTTTAAATACAGCAGTATTTGAAGCAACAAGCGATACTTGAACATGCGCTACTAAGCTCTGATTAAGTTTAGCTTCGCTAAGCTTGGCGTAATAGCCTTCAATATAGCCTTCTTGCTCTAAACGTTTAACCCGATCTAGGCACGGGCTGGCGCTTAAATTAACCTGCTTTGCGAGGTTAACATTAGAAATTCTGCCGTTCTTTTGAAGAACGTCTAGTATGGCTAAATCAATACGATCTAGCATGCGTAATCTATTTGGAATTGTCATAACAGAATTTTATGCGGATAAGTTAAATTTATACCCTGTAAATTATCGTAAATCGCGAAATTTAACCAGCATATTCTGCTGAATTTTAATTAGAATGCACTCACAATATCACTGGTAATTTATTGGTAATTAATTTTACTATAATTCTTAACACTCCTGAGGGTTGCTTATGTTATTCAACGGCGATTTAACAACGATTTGTCCTATTAGACAAAGAATCCGTGACTTCTACCGCATAGATGAAAATGCGGTTATTGATCATATTTTACCGCTTGCAGAAGTAGGCGTAAAAGCACGAAGTCGTGCCTGGGAAAGAGCCCGCCAAATTGTTTTAAACATTCGTAAAGAGCAAGATGGGCAAGGCGGTGTTGATGCGCTTTTAAATGAATTTTCACTCTCTAGTGAAGAAGGCGTTGTATTAATGTGTTTGGCCGAAGCGCTGCTTCGTGTTCCAGATAAAGCAACTCAAGATGTACTTATTCGCGACAAATTAGCGAAAGGTGATTGGAGCTCTCATTTAGGAAGCAGCGATTCTTTATTTGTAAACGCGTCTTCTTGGGGATTATTAGTTACCGGTAAAATGGTTAACTACACAGACAAAACGAAAGAACAACAGTTCGGCATGCTTAAAAAGACTATTGGTCGTTTAGGTGAGCCAGTTATTCGTAAGTCTGTAAATTTTGCAATGAAAATTATGGGCAAGCAATTCGTTATGGGTCGTACCATTGACGAAGCAATTGAACGTGCTGCCGATACAGAGCAAAAAGGGTATGTATACTCTTACGATATGCTAGGCGAAGGCGCGCGCACAATGAAAGATGCGAAGCGTTACTTTGACAGCTACATGAATGCAATTCATGCTATTGGTAAAGCGGCAAACGGCCGTGGTCCTGTAAAGAGCCCTGGTATTTCAGTGAAGCTTTCTGCTATTCACCCGCGTTATGAGTTCACTCATAAAGACCGCGTGATGGAAGAAATTGTACCAAAGCTAAAAGAACTTGCACTTGCCGCTAAAAAATACGATATCGGCTTTACAGTTGATGCCGAAGAAGCTGACCGTCTAGATATTTCACTAGATGTAATTGAAGTGGTATTCAGTGATGAAGATCTTGGTGATTGGCAAGGTTTTGGTTTAGCAGTTCAAGCGTATCAAAAACGCGCTATTTTTGTAATTGAATGGCTAACGGACCTTGCAAGCCGTGTTGGCCGTAAGATGATGGTACGTTTAGTTAAAGGTGCTTACTGGGATACAGAAATTAAAACCACTCAACAAGATGGTTTAGAGCACTTCCCAGTGTTTACACGTAAAGCGACTACCGATGTTTCTTACAAAGCATGTGCAATCAAAATGCTTGAAGCGCGTGATGTACTTTATCCGCAGTTCGCAACGCACAACGCTTACACTGCAGCGACTATTTTAGAAGTAGCGAAAGGCGACAACACCGGTTTTGAATTTCAACGTTTGCACGGTATGGGTGAGTCATTATTCGACCAAATCGTAAATGAGGAAAAAATTCAGTGCCGCGTATACGCACCGGTTGGTCAACACGAAGACCTACTTGCATACCTTGTTCGCCGTTTATTAGAAAATGGTGCTAACTCATCATTTGTAAACGCCATTGTAGATACAACAAAACCTGTTGAATCATTGCTACCAGATCCTGTAGAAACACTGCAAGGCCTGCGTAACAAGTACAATACGCAAATTAAAATGCCAATTGATTTATACGGTGAAGAACGTGCTAACTCTAAAGGCATGGACTTAACCGATATTAACGTTATTACCCCTTTCAAAGAGAATCTTGAAACATGGTTTAACGAGCACTTAATTGAGCAAAGCCAAGTACCTGAAGGCTCATTGGCTGTTAAAAACCCAGCGAATCACAAAGAAATCATCGGTCACGTTAAGTTGCAAACCGGCGAAGAAATGAAAGTATTACTGGCTAATGCTGAAGCTGCACTTGAACCATGGTCACAAACACCAGTAAAAGACCGTGCTAATTTACTGCGCCGCGTTGCGGATATTTTAGAGCGTCATCACGATGAGCTCGTTGCTATCTGTATTAAAGAAGCAGGTAAAGTAGCGCAAGACGGTATTGATGAAGTACGTGAAGCAGTTGATTTTTGTCGCTACTACGCAGCGCGCGCTGAAGAGCTATCACAAGATGAGCGTTTTGAAGCCCGTGGTGTTATTTTATGTATTAGCCCGTGGAACTTCCCACTTGCAATATTCTTAGGCCAAGTTGCTGCAGCAATCGTTACAGGTAACACTGTAATTGCTAAGCCTGCTGAGCAAACAAGCTTAATCGCAATTCGTGCTATTGAACTAATGCTCTCTGTTGGTTTACCTGAGCATGTTGTTCAGCCTGTTATTGCTCGCGGTTCTGAAGTAGGCAAAACAATTGTTCCTGATGAACGTATTCAAGCAGTTATGTTTACAGGCTCTACTGAAACAGGCACATTAATTTCTCAAACACTTGCTGCACGTAACGATATTCAAGTACCGTTAATTGCAGAAACAGGTGGCCAAAACTGTATGATTGTTGACTCAACGGCGCTTCCTGAGCAAGTAGTTGACGATGTGATCAGTTCTGGTTTTCAAAGTGCTGGGCAACGTTGTTCTGCTCTTCGTGTTTTATTCATTCAAGATGACGTAGCAGATGGCATTATCGAAATGCTTAAAGGTGCATTGGCTGAGTTGCACATTGGCGACCCATCATTACTATCAACTGATGTTGGTCCTGTAATTGATGAAAAAGCACTTAAAAACTTAAACGAACACGTTGAGTACTTAAAAGGTAATTCTATACTTCATTACGAATGTAAAATTCCTGATAATACGCAAAATGGCGCATACTTTTTTGCTCCTCGTTTATACGAAATTAAAGACTTATCAGTACTTAAGCGTGAAGTATTTGGCCCATGCGTTCATATTGTTCGCTTTAAATCGAATGACATTGATAACGTAATTGACCAAATTAATAACACTGGTTATGGCCTGACAATGGGTGTTCATTCACGTATTGAAGAGCGTTGTGAGTACCTAGCTAAAATGTCACGTGCCGGTAACGTTTACATTAACCGTAACATGATTGGTGCTATTGTTGGTGTGCAACCATTTGGTGGCCGTGGTTTATCAGGTACTGGCCCTAAAGCCGGTGGCCCTAACTACCTACAACGTTTAGTGAAAGAAAAAGCATCTCCAGATAACGTACAAATGACTAACCTAACGCCTGACGAACTTGATTTACACCACTACAGCGGTGCAAATGAACAAGTTAAAAAGCTAATGGCTAACTCAATGCGCGATGAAAAAATTTGGCGTGCAACACCATTAAACGACCGTGTTTCGGCTGTACGTCAGTTGCTTGCTAAAATCGCGACGGTAGAAATTATCGACGACTTAGCAGACGATTTAGCATTAACACTTTCAGAAGCACGTGCTCAGCTTAACCGCCTTGAAAAACACATGCGTAAGTTTACTACCCTGCCAGGGCCAACGGGTGAGTCTAATACACTTCATCTAGAAGCACGTGGTTGTGTAGTGTGTTATGCAGATAAGAGCACATCATTCAACTTCTGGGCACTGTCTATCATTACCGCTATTGCAGCAGGTAACACGGTAATTACAGTGGCATCTGAGTTGTTTTATGATGAAGCTGTTGCCTTTAAAGATAAGTTTATCTCTACAGGTGTTGCTGAAGGTGTTTTCCAAGTAGCTAAACCTAATCAGTTACAAGCTATTTTGGCTCACCCTCATTTAGCAGGTGCGGTAGTTGCAGCTCGCTCGTCTCGCTTAGGCTACTTTAGCCAGCAGCTTGCACAGCGTAAAGGTGCAATTTTACCAGTAATTAGCTCTGAGTATTACGATACGTTAATCAAGCGCTTAATTACTGAAAAAACAATTAGTATTGATACAACGGCATCTGGTGGTAACACATCACTAATGACACTTGTTGAAGACGATGAATAAACTATTTAATATTTTCAGTTAAATAAGTAAAAAAGGCACTGAAAAGTGCCTTTTTTATTTGGTCGTTACGTATATACTTGTTAAGTTGGTAGAAGATTAGCAGCAGAAGTTATAAATTTGAAAAGACTCCCTATCTCACAGTTACTCCCAGGTATGTTTGTGCAAGGTGTTACCAGACAAACTGGCAGTATTAAAATTAAAAACCAAGGCTGGGTTAAAACTCAGGCTAGTATTAATAACCTCATAAAAGCAGGCATTTTAGAAGTAGAAATTGACCCTGATAAAACCCTCATTGATTCAGTCCCTGAAAAAGATCCTATCGCTACACCTATAACAAAAATAAAGCGTGATCCTTGGCAAAAAACACACAGTGCCGAACAAGAAATGGGAAAAGCAAAAAAGCTTTACGATGAGGCAAAAACACTCCAACTAAAAGCATTTAAAGATATAAAAGCAGGCCGCGATATAGATATTGCGCCGTTTAGAGAGCTAGCTAGTGGCTTTATGGACTCAGTTTTTAGAAATCAAGACGCACTAGCCTGCCTTACACAGATGCGCCAAAAAGACGCTTACCTACTTGAGCACTCAATAAATGTCTCTATTTTAATGGGCATTTTTGCAAAGCATTTAGGCATAGATAAAGACATTATTGTTGAGCTAACAACCGGCGCACTACTGCACGATATTGGTAAAATAAAAATTCCTGATGAAGTGCTCAATAAACCAGGCCGTTTTACTGACGACGAATTTAAAATAATGAAAATGCATTCGCTTTTCAGTAAAGAGATTTTAGAAGAGGCCGGCTTAACAGGTGTTGCTGTTGATATTGCAGGAATGCATCACGAAAGACTCGATGGTAAAGGCTATCCGTTTGGTAAGAAAGGCGATGAGATAAGTCAGTACGTACGTATGGCGTCAATTGTTGATGTGTATGATGCACTCACTGCAGAGCGTGTTTACAAAGCAGGTATGGAGCCAATAAAGGCGTTTAAAATATTAAAAGACGGATGCCATGATAGTTTTGATCCTGTTCTACTTAATAAATTTATTCAATGTATTGGTATCCATCCGGTAGGAACGCTCGTTAGATTATCGAGTCAAAAAGTGGGTTTGGTTACTGAGAGTAACCCAAGCACACCACTAAAACCGGTAGTTAAAACATTTTACAGCGCTAAACATAGCCGCTATACCGAAGTAAAAGATATCGATTTATCTAACAAAAAAACAGTAGATACTCTCGAATCAGCTGTTAAACCCAAAGAATATAATATTGATTTAGAACGCTTTTATAAAAATTCAATACTTTCCTAAAACAATTGAGAGCTCAATATTCTATTGAGCTCTCAAACATAATATCTAAGTACTTACTGCGGCCAATCTTGCAGTGCTTTTAGGCTAAATTCATAACCATCAAAATCAAGTACACTTTGCTCAGGTGTAATCTCTCTTACAGTTAGAACGCCAATACTCTCTCCTTCATGTAACTCTCGGCCATTTAGCTTGATCCAACGCTTATCAGCGCTCGATGAATAAATATGCGCTTGATATTTAATGCTAGGCAACATTGATTGCAAACCATCAGGTAGTAACTCTACAGGCTCAACACGTGATGACGTTTTTGATGCATGAGTAACTTCATAATCTTGATTTTTTTCTACGTCTTGTATAGCTTGCGCAAACGCATTTTTAAGCGTTGTAGGCACCGCTTCAAGTTCAGGGTCGCTCACTTGTTGAGCCTGACTACTGCCATTAATTGGCTTACCCAGCACCTTATATTTACTCATATCTAGTTGAGCAGATGATGTATTTTGACTTTGATTTTGCCCAAACACCGAAGCGTTTTGCGTATTGCTTGGGGCGTAATTACTTTGTGGGTTAAATACTGGCTGATTATAATTTTGAACTGGCATTACTTGTTGCATGTTCTGTTGTTGATTATAACCTGCTGCACTCGCCCCCTGACTTGATGGCATAGGAATATATTGCCCATTTGGGGTTAATAGCATTTGCTGCACACCAGTAGGCGTTTGCACGTGCACAAGTTGCCCTTCAATCGTGGCAGTATTTGTTGAAGTTGCTTTGGCTGGTTCTAACTTAGCTATTTGTATTTTTTCAACTTCATTATCTATTTGCTTAATTTCTTTTTTAGGTGCTAAATTTTCGCTTTCAGCCACCTTAATTACAGCGGATTGTGATGTATTTAATAAAGTAGTACCTTGAAACCACTTACCCGTAGTAAAGCCACCAGCTACTGCAATAAAAGCACCTAAACTAGTACCAAAAACTAATGCTAATCGTCTATAACGCTTAAGTGCTTGCTGTTGCTTTAACTGCTCTGATTGCAAGTCGTACTGTTCAGCACTCATATCTGATTGCTGCGACTGCTTTAGCGCATCTAATAAATAAGACATAACTTACCTAACTATAAAATAAATGAAAGCCCAATACCTACGGCAAATAAAGCAGCGAATGCAAGGCTATATGGTACAAATGACGTTGCTTTGTTAGCCTCATTAACTGGCGCTACAAAATCCATGGGTAATGACTCATGTGCTGATTTTTTTATTATATCGCTATCAACTATCAACTGCTGCTTTGCAAAAGTGCCTACCAAAGCACGCTCACAGACCAAGTTCATTAATCGTGGCACACCACCGGTTAATTGATGAACAGCCTGCATGGCGTCCATCGAAAAAATGCCTTTTTCACACCCTGCAACATGTAACCGATGCTTTATGTAAGCAACTGTTTGGCCTTGCGTAAGTGGTAATAAATGGTAACGAGCTGTTATTCTCTGGGCAAGTTGCCTCAGCTCATTGCGCTTTAAAAGTTCTTGTAACTCCGGTTGGCCAACCAATACTATTTGTAATAATTTTTTATGATCGGTTTCTATATTGGTTAGCAAACGCAATTGCTCAAGCACATTAGGAGCAAGTAATTGCGCTTCATCAATAATAAGTATGGTATGCCCACCCGATTTATTATTGGTCTCTAAATGCTTTTTTATAATATCGGTAAGGCTTTTAAGCGTCGCATTATTAGTATCGTAACTAATGTTGAGCTCATCACAAATACTGGCTAATAACTCCAGCTCTGAAAGTGCTGGGTTATGTATCATCGCTACTTGAGTGTTTTCAGGCAATTGTTCTAACATGCTGCGGGTAATTGTTGTTTTACCTGTGCCTACTTCACCTGTTAATAATACAAAACCACCGTCTTCACCTAATCCGTAGGTAAGGTGTGCTAAGGCTTCTTTATGTCGTTCACTTAAAAATAAGTAATGAGGGTTGGGCGAAATTGAAAAAGGTTTTTCATTCAGGCCAAAATAGCTTAAATACACCGTGATGTTCCTTCGTAATTAAATCACGGCCTATAATGGCAAAAAAACGCGCTAAGTGACAACGTTGTAAGCGCTTTATTATTGAAATAACGTAAATTTATGTAAAACAAAAAAATGCAGCCGTTTTAAGGCTGCACTTTTGTATATCAAATTTTTTGATGTACTTTATTTTTCGTAGCGTACTAACCGTAAATACACATTACTGGTTTTGGCATGCAAGCTATTCAGCCCACTATCAAATTGATAAACCCACGCCGAGCTCATAGTGCTCACACCCGATGTATTTGACCAATAGTTTTGAAGCTTAGTACCAAAAAACACCTCTTCATTAATGCTCGGCTCGGTGCAACTGTGCTCTAGAATACTCGCTAATTCTTTAATGTTAGGCATTTGCCAATCATCGTAATCTGCGGTTGTATCATTTTTAGCACCGCGAAGCGCTTCTTGCCAAGTAAGGGAAGGTGTAGAACCTTCACAAAGCTGGGTCTCTGTATTATAAGTTTGCCCATAACTACAGCGTTGCCACATTAGGCCAGTTCCTGTATCAGAAACCGTACCGTCTGTATTTATGGTAAATCTATCTGTCGGTGTTGTGGTATCTGCACCGACGTAGCAAGTTTGCGCCGCTGCAATATTAAAGCTCAAGCTTATAGTTGCTAGTGCATAGAGTAATTTTAATTTCATTATTTTCTCCTAACGGCTTCTAACTAAACGTACATAAGCGAGCTTTTCTTTTGGATAAGCAAGGTCGTTACCATTACTCATATCTATAATATACGCTTGCGATAAACTTGTACCATCGGCTGCAGTTTGCGAGGTCCAGTACGGTAAATCCACACTTTCTATATCACCTGATTGAGGAATATAAGGAAAAAACGATTCGTCTATTAGCACTCTTTGCCCTTGTTTCCCGTAATCAATTAAACCTAAAAGCTCGTTATAAGTTGGTAAGCGCCAGTTTGTACCACCACAGAAATCTAAGCTATTCACTTCGTTTATATAACTTTGCACGCCGCAACTGGTATCATCCGGACAAGTTGAATTGGCTGTACTGGTATCGGTAAAAGTCGTAGCTCCTAAATCCCAAAAGTAATGATTTTGCCCTTCACGCAAACTTGTATTTGGCAATACTCCAGATGATTCAGTTTTTACTTCCCATACAAGCCCAGTAACATTATCGCGTATACAGGTAAAGTCACTACTATCATCACCAACTTCATCAGCAAACTGATTTAGTTTAGTATAATCAAACGCTAAATTACCTTTGCCAACCTTATCTAAACGATTTGCATAGCTATCGCGTCCGAGCTCTGCATCTTGCTCTGGAAAATCATCGCTTTCACAGTTAATGCGTTGTGTATTGTTGTAACACTCACCAACACCACTATCGTTTATAAGCCCAAGCGCTTTAGGTGATACATCAACAAATAAAGAGTCTGTATCGGTACGTCCTTTTGAATCAGTTATCGTTACTTCAAAGCTCAATGTGGATTCAGTATCTACATCAGAGGCAAAAAATGTCGTTGTACATTGGTTGCTATTACTTAATGTTTCGGTATTACCGGTAAGTTGTTGCCATTTACACTGATAGGTATCGGTAACAGTTTCACTACTTGTTGCATCAAGCGTTACTTTTTCAAACTCTTCAATATTTTGATCAGCACCTGCATTTGCATCCACTAATTCATTTGTTTTGTTAAGCGTCATTGAATATTGCGTACTCGCCTCACCGCCTTCATCATCGGTAACGGTTAGCTGCCAAGATAAATTTACGTTACTTTCAAGTAATGGATGAGAAAAGCTAAGCGTTGACTCATTAAAGCTCGCAATATCTAAATCAGGACCTGATAGCAATTGCCACAAGTAACTATCAATTTGGCCATTATCGTCAGGATCGCTCGACTCAAGAGCGCTTAAAGTCACCGTATCTTTGTAAACGGAAGGAAGTGTTTCAGGAGATGTTTGTGTAATAACAGCAAGAGGAAGTTGGTTATTAGAGCTCACTGAAATAGAAATATCGTCACTAACAGCGCTACTACCCGTACTTTGATAGCTTACTCTTAAGATTATTTCACTATCAGCTTTTACATCCGGTGCGGTAAGTGTTTGCTCAGCGCCATCAAGCGGAAAGCCTTCTAAGCTTGGGCCGCTAACTTGCTGCCATGAAAACGTACCATCAGCGGGAGAGCCTTGTGCTGTGATGGTAAATTCAGTTTTTTCGATAATTTGTAAATCGATTCCAGCATTAACAGAGGTTTCTACAACTGTATTATCGCTATCACCGCCACCGCCTCCACACGCACTTAACAAACCACAAGAAATGAGAGGGATTAAAGCAAACGCTTTCATACGCAGCACCTTTTTTATGTCAAATAATTACTATAGTGTAATCACAAGCAATAAAGATGCCATTAAAGCACTACAGATAAGTATCTTGATGAATACGTACAAATAGCTTTGTACCTATTTTACTGTAATCAATTTTATACTCTCGACCATCTAACGCTTGAATAAACAATAACTGTTTTTCTTCGCCAAATATATCAGCGCTACTTACATAAACCATCTCTAAATAACGCTCTTTTGCGTCGCGACGGTTTTTGGGTAACTCTTCTTTAAATGGCTCCAAGCCATGTTGCGTTACTTTAATTTTGGGATGAATTTCAGAGTTTACAATCACTAAATCAAGTTTTTTATCTTTATGTATTATGGTATTTCGACCACTTTTTAAAAAAGCTCTGTCTTGGCTCATTTTCTTTCCTACAGTCGCAGCTTAATTGTTAATTTGCGACGCTATAAACTGACTAGGCTCGCGCTTCCATTTATTTAAGTTAGCACTAAATGCCCAAATATCTCTATCTAATACACTGGCAGGTAATAATAAATCGTAACCTGTTAGCAGTTGAAGGTGCTTAGTTCTGTTAGCAAACATGGCTATAAGACCAGTATAGCTTACCCCTTTATGGGATGTGTACTGTGTATCTTCTATTAACCATTCTGATGGGCAACTGCCATTTTTGCAATGTTTTTGAACAACTTGCATAAACAAATTACGCTGCTCTATTAAAAGTTTCCCTGCAATTCTTGGTGCAAAATTTGTTAAAAACTCATCTATGTCGTTTACTTTAACACCCACCGCATTGAGCTCTAAGTAATCAAGGCCATCTTCTACTTTTGGTATACCGCTGTGATGGAAGTTATTACGAGACATGCTCCAAGCCCCATATTTATGGCAATAAACAAGCTCCGATTCACTTATCAAAAGGCTATAATACGGCTCTTGAGTTTTTAAATATCCAATAAAAATAGCGGCAATACACAAACTCACTAAAAACACTTCAAGGATGCTAATTTCACCTGGCCTTAGTAAATTAAACAACATAATAAAAACTAAGCCTATAGCACCGACTGCAAGCACCTCAATTGCGTTTCGCGCACCTTGTGCCCGAAATTTAATTACATTGTTAGATTTATCCATATTGGTAAAACACCATATAAAAAACAAACATAATAATGGCCCAAATTATGATCTTTCTTGTTGTTATACATAAGTTACAGGTCGTTTTAAATTTCATACATTACCGCTTTATCCTCAACAAAATAGGAACAATGAATAAATCTTATTTACTTTTACGCTTAACGCACAAATTTATGAGACACATAACCGCCTTTTCTCGGTCTTATTTCGTACAATACATATAATTAATTTTCAGGTATGAAACGATGTACTCAAGACAATCAGGTAAAGCTCTTTTTCCATTTATTATTACATTACTACTAATATTTAGCGTTTATTTATATTTACCCGCTAGCCACGGCGAACAAGCCGATTCATCACAAATGTCTACCCAAGTTATGGCTCATACTGTTACCTCTCAGGAAAACGCAGTGATGATAGAAGCCATTGGTAGCGCACGTGCAAACCAAGCTATTTATATAAAAAGTGCACAAAATGATTATGTCACCGATATATATTTTAAAGATGGCGACCTAGTCAGTAAAGGACAAAAACTAGTACAGCTACAAAGCCAACAAGAACAGCTTGCAGTTAAAGAGCTTGGTATTAATTTACGTGAAGAAAAACGTCAGTTAGATCGCCTAACCGAACTTTCACGTTCGCAATCAACGGCAAAGTCGTTACTTGAAGAGCAGCTATCTCGTGTTGATGCAACTGAGGCTCAACTAGAAAGCGCTAAAACAAAGTTAAATGAAATGACTATTACCGCGCCATTTTCGGGCCTGTTAGGTAAGCGTGAAATATCAATAGGTGCCTACGTAAGCAATACAACAATAATAACCACACTTGATGATATTAGTATTATTAAAGTTGACTTTAAAGTACCTGAAAAATATTTAGCACAATTAAATATGGGTATGAAGGTGCTTACCCAAAACGATGCCTACCCAGGGCAGACATTTACTGGCAAGGTAACGCATATTAGCTCGCGTATTGATTCGGTAACACGCAGTGTTGAAGTAACTGCAAGTTTTGCTAATAAATCAGGCTTATTACGCCCTGGTATGTTACTAAACACAGCGCTTGAGCTTAGTAGTAACCAAGCTTTAATGGTGCCAGAAAAAGCCGTTATCCCTTTACAAGACAAACACTTTGTTTTTCAAATTCAAGACGGAATAGCTAATAAAATTGAAGTGCATGTTGCTGGCAGAAATAATGGCTGGGTTGCTATTGATGAAGGCTTAACCGATGGCGAGCAAATTGTTACTGAAGGGCTAATAAAAATTCGCTCTGGAAGTAAAGTAAGCGTAAAGGGGTAATACGTGAAAATTACAGATACTAGTGTTAAACGCCCTGTTTTTGCCATTGTAATTAATTTACTCCTTCTTACTTTTGGATTGGTTGCATTTACTATGCTGCCACTTCGTGAATATCCGGATATTGAAACGCCGATTGTAAATATCAGCACTGAATACACTGGTGCTTCTGCCGAAATTATAGAAACAAAAATAACGCAAATAATAGAAAACCGTATTTCGGGTATTGAAGGTATTAAAAGTATTAACTCATCGAGCCGTAATGGACGTTCAAACATTACTATTGAATTTGATATTAACCGCGACATAGATGCCGCATCTAACGATGTACGCGAACGCGTGGCTCGTGCACTAGATAGCTTGCCAGATCAAGTACGCCCGCCTGAAGTATCTAAATCAAATAGTGATGAAAGCCCTATTGCATGGTTTGTATTAAACAGCGAAACAATGGACTCGTTACAGCTCTCTGATTACGCACAGCGCTTTATTGTTGACCGCTTAGCGGTGGTAGATGGCGTATCTAATGTACGTATTGGTGGTGAGCGTCAATACGCCATGAAAATTTGGCTAAACCGTCAAGCAATGGCTGCACGCGGTATTACTTCAAGCGACATTGAAAATACACTTCGTACAGAAAACGTTGAGCTACCTGCCGGTGAAATAGAATCAATAGACCGTGACTTTACAGTACGTACTGCACGTAGTTATAAAGATCAACGCGATTTTAAAAATCTGGTAATTAAACGCGGCGATGAAGGCTATTTAGTACGTTTAGGTGAAGTTGCTGATGTACAGCTAGAAGCTGCCGACGACGAAAGCTTATTCCGTGGTAACGGCCGCAATATGATTGGTTTAGGTATTGTAAAACAAGCTAAAGCAAACACACTTACTGTAGTAGATAACGCACGTAGTGAGCTTGAAAAAATCAAACGCAATTTACCTGAAGGCACCACAATTCAAGATAGCTACGATTCGTCTGTATTCATTAAAGAGTCAATTAATGAGGTTTACAGCACACTTGCCATCTCTATGGGTTTAGTCGTACTCGTTATATTTTTGTTTTTGGGCAGCATAAGAGCAACGCTTATTCCGGCAGTAACAGTACCGGTCGCACTGGTTGGTAGCTTTATGTTTTTATTAGCAATGGGCTACTCAATCAACTTACTAACGTTGCTTGCCTTAGTTCTTGCCATTGGTTTAGTAGTAGATGATGCCATTGTAATGCTCGAGAATATTCACCGTCGTATTGAATTGGGTGAACCACCGTTACTAGCTGCATTTAGAGGCGCGCGTGAAGTAGGTTTTGCCATTGTAGCAACCACTCTTGTGCTTATATCTGTATTTGTACCACTGGTATTTATGGATGGTCGTATAGGCGCATTATTTACTGAATTTGCTATGGCGGTAAGTGCTGCTGTATTTTTCTCAAGTGTTACCGCTCTTACACTCGCACCAGCACTGTGCTCTAAAGTACTTAAAGTATCAGACAAACCAAATAAGTTTAGCCAATGGATGGATCGTCAATTTACTAAAATTGAAGTAAGTTACCGTAATTCACTCTCAACTAACATAACTCGTAAATGGGGTTTAATGGTGAGCCTATTATTAGCTGGTTTTGTTAGTTACTCGCTGTTTTTACAAGTTCCTTCTGAGCTAACACCAAAAGAAGACCGTGGTACGTTCTTTATTATGATGAGCGGCCCTGAAGGCGCAAGTTATGAAAATAATGCCGCTAATATGGCTAAAATTGAAGAACGCCTAATGCCCTATTCTGAAGCCGGTGAGCTAAGCCGTGTACTTGTTCGAGTTCCTGGTTGGGGTGGCAGCGGCGGTGTTGCGATTGTGGGTATGGCCGATTGGGATAAGCGCAAACGCTCAACGTGGGAAGTAATGGACGAAATAAGCGGTAAAATGCAAGAAGTTACCGATGTTCGTGCATTTGCCATTATGCGCCGTGGTATTGGCGGTGGTGGCTCGTCTCGCCCTATTGAGTTTGTATTACAAGGTAACGATTACGCACAGCTAGCTGATTGGCGCGACCGTATAATAAAGCGTGCAGAACTAAATCCTGGTCTTGTAAGAATCGACCATGATTATAAAGAAACCTTCCCACAGTTTTTAGTGAGCATAGATAAAAACAAAGCCGCTGATTTAGGTGTATCGGTGTCTGATGTAGGCTCAACCCTTGAAACAATGCTGGGCCAGCGCCGTGTTACAACATTTATTGACCGTGGTGAAGAGTATGATGTGATTTTAAAAGGGACTAAAGAAGATTTCACCAACCCTACTGATATTTCAAATATATACCTTAAATCACGAAGCGGTGAACTAGTCCCACTTGATAGCCTTATCAGCTTAAAAGAAGAAGCAACCGCATCGCGCTTAAACCGATATAACCGTATGCGCGCAATTACATTAAGCGCCAACTTAGCTGACGGTTACACACTTGAGCAAGCGCTTAACTTTTTAAACGAAGTAGCCGCTGAAGAAAACGATATAGATGGCGCAGTAGATTACAAAGGTGAATCGCAGCTTTATTACGAAGGCGCATCAGCGATGACCTACGTATTTATACTTGCACTAACCGTTACCTTCTTGGTGCTTGCTGCACAGTTTGAAAGCTTTATGCACCCGTTTGTAATTATGCTTACTGTACCACTTGGCTTAATGGGCGCTATGTTTGGTTTATGGTCTACAGGCCTCACGCTCAATATTTACAGCCAAATAGGTATTGTTATGCTCATAGGTTTAAGTGCAAAAAATGGTATTTTAATTGTAGAGTTTACTAACCAATTACGTGATAAAGGCGTTGAGTTTAGTGAAGCAATACTACAAGCGGCTACCCAGCGTCTTCGCCCAATAATAATGACCTCACTAACAACCGTTATGAGCTCTGTTCCTTTGGTTTTTGCCTCAGGCCCCGGCGCCGAAAGCCGTATGGTAATTGGTGTAGTTGTATTTACTGGCGTTATTGTATCTACCCTGCTGACTCTTTTTGTTGTACCTGCAGCGTATTATGCTCTATCGAAAAATACACAGTCACCTGAGTTTTTACAACAAAAGCTGAATAAACAAGCTGCTGATAAACCTTTCGAAGAGATCTAATCTCTTTATTGCGCCGTAACCTTGTTGTTGCGGCGCATACAATTTATGCTCGCCTTTAAACTCCATATACATTTTAGGAATACTTATGAGCTCAACAACGCAAGTAGCAACATTTGGTGGCGGCTGTTTTTGGTGTATAGATGCAGCATTTAGACGTGTAAATGGCGTATCAGATGTGAGTTCTGGCTATACCGGTGGCGAAACTGACGCCCCAACCTATAATTCTGTATGCTCTGGCACAACAGGGCACGCTGAGGTTGTTAAAATTGAATTTGATACTACTGTAGTTAGCTTTGAAACATTGTTAGCAATGTTTTTCACTTTGCATGATGCAACACAATTGAATCGCCAAGGTAACGATATAGGCACACAGTACAGAAGCGTTGTTTACTATCACGATGAAGCCCAACTAAAGCAAACCAATGAAATGATAGCCCAACTGCAAAGCCATGTGAGTGAACCGATTGTGACAGAAGTGAGCCCTGCTACTACGTATTATCCGGCAGAGCATTACCATCAAGATTACTATAACGAAAACCCACAGCAAGGTTACTGTAGTATTTTAATAGCACCTAAATTACACAAGTTTGAAACCGTATTTAAAGAGTTTTTAACTGAGTAACTAAATTTAGTCGCATAGTAAAAAGCCCGATTTAAATCGGGCTTTTGTCTATGTATTCAAACTAAAAGTGGTAATTAGAATTGGTAGCTTGCGCCTGCAAAAAAGCGACGCTCAGGTGTGTTGTAGTAATACACTTCACCCGTTGTAAAATCAGCGTTTGAATCAACCGCGTTGTATTCTTTATCAAATAAGTTTTCTACACGAAGCGAAACTTCAATGTGTTCATTTACTTGATAATTACCGGCTAAGTTCCAAAGTGTGTATGAGCCTAAACGCGTTACAGCACCTTGTCGGTCACTACGATATTGCATGTCTAAGCTTGCATCAAATGCACCAAACTGTTTTGCAAGTTCCCAGTTAAAGGTACGTTTAGCAACATTGCGTAACTCTGCACCTGTTTCTTTATTTTCTGCGCTTAAGTAAGCAAAGTTAAGGTTACTATCAAAACCAAAAAGCTGCTGAGACAAGCTAAATTCAACCCCTTCAAAGCGCGCTTCATCGATATTAGCGAGTGCAAAATTTGCGTCGTAATCAATTCTATCTTCAATATCGTTTCTGAATATTGCAACATCAACTTGTGTAATGTCAAAGTCCACACTCAAACCAAGCTCACGGTTTACTGATTTTTCAGGCTGTAAATCAGGGTTACCAAAGTTTGGAAAATATAAATCGTTAAAGGTAGGCGCTTTAAAACCAGTGCTTTGACTTATTCTAAAGGTTGCATCTTCAGATAAATGATAGCCTGCAGCTGCCGTATAGGTTGTTTCATCACCAAATTGCTCATCATCATCTTGGCGTACAGTTAAGTTAGCAAGAATTTTATCGGTATCGTAGTAAGCACCTACAAACACAGCAAGTACATCTCGACTATCTTCAACAAACACCTCAGAGCTGTGCGATACATCGTCGTTATACCAGTTAATACCACCACTAATATTAAATTCATTAGACAGTTGATACTGACCGTTGTAATCAATTTGAGTACGTTTAGTTATAAATGTGCTGGTTGCAGGCAGTCCAGTGAAAAAATCGACAAAAGTGTTATCTGAGTCATCCGTTGCAATAGCAATATCAACACTGTGTGATTGGTTCGTGTAGTTTTTATTCCAACCAGCAGAAAGTTGATAGTTTTTAAAATCACCTGTTTCAACAGTACTTGTGGCTGGACTAAAACTACTGTCGTAATCAGCAAAACCTTCGCTGTATTGACCAAGTAACTTAAAGTCGCCGTAGTGTGCGTCAGTGTAATTTACTTTAAAACCAAGATTTTTATTCTCGTAGCCATCTTCATCTGGTGCTACGCCTTGCAGTACATCAAAACCATCTGTTTTTTCAAAGCCTGCATTAAATGCTGATGTTATATCACCTGATTTTACAGAGCCTGCCACTTGATAATTTTGGTAAGAATCAGAGCCCAACGTAGCACTCACAGATAAGTTATCTGACTCACGCGTTATAATATTAATTACACCAGCGAGTGCGTCAGAGCCATAAATAGCTGCACGTGAGCCTTTAATAATTTCAATGCGTTCAATACTATTTAAAGGGACATTACTTAAAGCTTTTTCACCAAGTGTTGCGGAGCCCGTACGCACGCCATCAATCAAAATTAACGTATCGCCAGAGCCTGTACCACGAAGTGACACACCTGTATTTTGGCCAAAGCCACCGTTTGGATTAACCTGAAAACCAACTTGCTTGCTTAATAACGTAGGTAAATCACGTACATTGCTTGCTTCTATTTCAGCACGGTCAATAACATTCACACTTGCTAAAACATCATTAATTGACTGCTCAAATTTATTAGCTGTAACGGTTATTTTTTCAATTGATTGTTCTGCGCCAGACACAGAAAATGAAAGCGCAGCAGAAATTGCAACGCCTAGAGTTGTTTTGTTTAACATGAAGTCCCCTACCTTTGCCCACCGCAAAGATTTTAGTAAGTAAGATTGCATCAAGGCCGGTCTCCGGACTCAGTAAGCATGTAAAAACAGGCAATACTTTACCGTTGCGGGGGCAGTGTTGGGGTTGTAGTCATCATGAAAACGCACCAACTTCCCGATTATCTTGCCGTTAGTTTCAATACCTTAAAACCAATGCCTAAGCATTAAGCAAGCACCTTGAAAATATGTCGCTATTGTGAGTATTTTGTTTACAAATGTCAATGGACGTCTATATAGCTAAATCTAGTTAGCTATAAGTTTCACTCAATACTAAAACTTGAAGATACACCGTATTTATCTAGTAGATTTTTAATTTGGGGCTGTATAACTGAAGAGTTAAGAATAGCGTCAATTTTAGACGCTGATATTTTATTTTGCTTAGTATTAACTAAAAAATGAGTATCAAAAGCGGCATCGGGGATTTCACTTTTGTATAGCAAACTCATATCGAAAGCTTTTTGGTCTTTAAAATACTGGTACGCAATGCTATTTAATACGCCAATGTTAGCACGCTTCAGTAACAACATTTTAACCACGTTATATTCGTCTATAGTAAGGCTAACGCCATGCTCCTCACTTAAGTAATAAGCATCAGTATTGTAGCCAGCAAAGTGATACGAATAACCTAATACACCTACTTTTGTTAGTGCTCGTAAATCATTAAAATAATCTTGGTTTTTTGCATTTTCTTTAAGCGCATATAACTCATTTTTTGTGATCATATAAAAACTACTTTGCATAACATTCGAGCGTACAGACTGAGGGATCCATTGCAATGCCATTAAAAATAGAACATCAAAATGCCCCTGTTCAACAGACTTTGATAGCCTTTTAACAGGTAGCGAATTGAGTATAAAGTTAAATTCGATCTGAGAGTCGTTCAATATTTTTATAAACTCAGGTGCAAGTCCCTGCTGTTTTTGTGCATCAATGATGATCGGGAAATAGCCATCTTCAACTAATATATTAATATTAACTGTTTTTGACAAACTAGGTTGTGTAAATAGAGTTAACACAAATAGCAAAAATAATTGATAGGCTTTCATTTAATACTTTGTATAAAAATTACATGTAGTAAATATAGTAGCTTAAATACTAAAAAGCGGATCAATCGAAGGAAAACTTAAGGAGGAAATATATAAAGCGGCTTTAATTAGCAGTAAAAAATTAAAGCACGCTTTATTACAAAGCTTAAAGAGCTTTATTGGTAGTGTTTAGAAATCTGTGTCATTTCAGTATTATTAAGAAAACAGGAGTGACACATGACTCAATCTTTCGATTTC
>NZ_JADYXE010000030.1:0-57480 GCF_015864465.1 Pseudoalteromonas sp. SWN29 | reverse complement strand
AGAGCAGCCAAGTAACCTTGAACCCCTGTTACCTTGGAATATTAAGCAAGGCTAGGTGTCGTTAGCCATACGCTTACATTTCATCAGTTGAAATGGCAAGGTCGTTAATATCATTTACCGTATGAGAACGTAACGTAGGCTTTCCTTGTGAATCCGCTTTAGCATCATCAAGTGCTGTAGTTAATTCTGAAAATAAATCACGTTTGCTCATTACATCATCTCCTAAAAATTCTTTTTATTGCTTTTTTTTCTTCTGTAAATGGTGAACGCATACAACTCAAAGTGCTTTACTCATAAACAAGCTGTACGGATCTAGCTCATAATCACCAAATGGTTCGCACTCTTTAAAACCAAATTGAGCATAAAGCTTTTGTGCCGGTAAAAATGCCTCTGCGGTGCCGGTCTCTAAACTTAGTGTTTTATAACCACGCAGTGTGGATTGCTCAATAATATGGGTGAGCAACTTAGCAGCTATACCTTGGCGTAAATAGTTGCTTGAAGTGCGCATTGATTTAATTTCGCCATGCGTTGTATTTAGTGCTTTTAAAGCGCCAACACCCGCTAAATTATTATCAATCCATAAGCTATAAAAAGTTATGTCGGGCTGAGTGAGTTTACTTACATCAAGTGCATGCACGCTCTCGACGGGTGAGTGCTTTAGCATATCGTTATGATGCCCTTGTAGTAGCTTTATAACGTGTGGGTTTGAAAGCTCACCTATTCTAATATCCATTTATACCTCATTTAAATTTTAAGCTTTAGGGCTTTAATTAAAACCCTAAAGCAAGTAGCTGTATTTAGGCTGCTAGCTCCCACACTATAAACGCTACTGCAAAACCTACTAAATACACTAGTCCTAACCACGTTAAGCTACGTAATAACACGCTGTGTTTTATTGCTAAATCAAACTAGACATCCACCTTAATTAAACAAACAAAGCTATCTCAATTAAGATAGGTGTTGTCTTAATTTTTTTACCTCGCGAGTAGTAAAAAAAAACCAAAAAACGCGGCATAAAGCCGCGCCTACAAATATAACCCCAATCCTGTAGGCGCGAGTTTACCTCGCGAACATGCTTAATAAAACATACTTAACAACAAAATTTAGGGTGGGTGTTTTGTTGCTGTCTTTTTTATTTTTGTTTTATGAGCGACCTGATAAAAAGCGGATCGTTACCTAAATCAGAGGGCGAGTATTTTTTTGTTCGCACTACTGAATAACTTATTTACACGAGGTTTTCAATTGTGAGTAAGGGTAATATTTATCAAATTGAACTTTTGATTAAAACCGTTATAATTCACGCACTTTTGATTAAAGCTGTTGTAATTCATCCATTATGAAAAATATTTTTATTGTTATTTTACTCATTTTAGCTGGTTTTTTTGGCTACAACTATTTCACTTCCAACTCGACAAAAGTTGTATTAGATAGCGCATCCGAAACTTCAACACAAAAACTTGCTAACAATTGGGATGATATCACTCTTCCAGAAGAAATTGAAAATCATTCAAATATTGAAGCTTGTGATACAACAGAGGTAAACATTTGTTTTGGCTCAGGAAGTATATTTTACAAAGAAACCAAAGATGTGACTGTAGCAAGTTTAGTATCAACTGCAGAAACATCGCGTTACGGTGTCCAGGTTAAAAAAACAGGTGAGCTGTTTGTGTTTTCTATAGAGAATGACATTTCTGACGACGAACTGGATTTTGGTAATATTGCTTGTTACAAATATGAGGGTAGTGAAGAAGGCGTTACCGAAACGCGTGAATTAAAATTAGATATTTACGGTACAAAAGTAACAGGGACAAAGTTAGGTTACTCCCAATCAGTTGAATACAGCGTTGGGTATGAAGGTATTGTTGAAGGAGTACTAAACAGCCTTGGAGGAAATACTGTAAATGCTATCACTACACTTACTATTGCAGATGGAGGGGAAATCCGCCAAGAAGAAATATACATTTTAGGCGAAAACTCAATGACTGAAATGCGATATCGTTTAGTCGATGATTTTAAAAATAGTATTTTACGTATCGATAAGAGTATAAATAAATCCGCAGAAGGTCAGATTTTCCCTATTGAGTATAAATATAACAAAGTAGAGTGCCCGTTATAGGGCTTTGATCTTTAATTAGGCTGCCAACTTCCAAATTATAAAAGCTAAAGCAAAGCCTACTAAATACACTAGCCCTAACCACGTTAAACTACGTAGTAACACGCTATGTTTTATAGCAGGCTCCGATCGCACTAGGCTAAAGTTAAGCCATGCAAATACAGGCGTTGTAACAAATGAAAGCGTCATCGCAAAGGTAAGCATTGGGCCAAGGGCTGATTTAAAAAATAAAATAACCGCCATACCGGCAAGAGCTTGTAGTATTAGCCAAATATTTAAGCTGTGTTTTGATTGCTTAAAGCCAAGTAACTTATGAGATTCGTTGAGCGTGCGGGCATAGCCGTCAAGCACTGTGAGTGTGGTGCCAAACATACATAAAAACGCAATGGCTGATACAAGCGGCCTTGCCCACTCGCCTATTGTTAATGCGTACATATCAATAAGCTGCTTGGCAAACGCGACACCACCGAGTTCTATGCTACTAGTTTGCCCGTATTGCACTAATACGCCTAAGCTAAAAAATACCAAGGCTAAGCCGGCTGTAAGCCAGTAACCTACGTTAAAATCGAACAGACCTTGGCTTTTAGTGACGGTTTGCTGCGCTTGTTTTTCTTTTAGCCATAAAGAGCTTAATGCAGATATTTCGATAGGCGCGGGCATCCAGCCCATTAAAGCCACCATAAAGCTAAGCATGGCAAGTTCATACGGCGAAGGCCCTACATAGTCAGCAGGTGCCATTGGACCGTTACTAAATGCAATAGCAAGGGCAATTAATGTTGCAAGTGTAAGCAGCCCCATAATGCCTTTAGCAACGTTATCGAGCGCTTTAAAGTGCCCAAGTAGTAATATAACTAAACACACACCCAACAACATCCAGCAAAGTAAGGTTACTTCAATAACAATAGGTAGAGCGTAATGCAGTAAGCTTGCGGTAAGCAGTAATACGCCGGCGGTATTAACAACGGCGGCTACAATGTTTAAACCAATAAAGCTATAAAAGTAAAACGGACCTTTACTTTTATATCCCTCTACTAGGCTATTTTTAGTAGCGAGAGTGTATTCCATACCAAAGCGAAAAAACGGGTACTTTAAAACATTAACAACGAGGATAAGCCAAAATAATTGCCAGCCAAATATTGCCCCAGCTTGTGTAGAGGCAACTAAGTGAGAACCTCCAATAGCGGCTGTTGCCATGAGAATCCCAGGGCCAAGCGCGTTCAGGCTTGATTTCCATTTCGATACTGCTTGGTTCATTTACTGCTCAAAAATAGTGTGTGTGTGAGCCTCTAACTTACAGAAATTACAGGCAATAAAAAAGAGCCAGGCGGCTCTTTTTTACAATACTTTGTGACTAATTTTTATTTAAGATCCATCTCTTGGATGATCTCGTGTGCAATTTCAGGTGTCGTGCTTACAGGCTTTTCGTGTAGGTTAGCTTTTATTTGCCCTTTTCGATGTTTTAGTGCCGCATCGAGTTTTTTAGCTGCGCTTGCAATGGCTGGGTACATAACTTCGTTTTCCCCTTTTACCGATATGCGCGTGCCTTCGTAATTTGTGCTAATTTCAGCTTGGATCTTATGATGCTCTTTAGACAAAATAATATCGAGCGCAATAAGCGATGGGAAATGGCTCTCGATTTTTGAAAATTTTTCGTTGATGTGCTCTCTAATAGAGTCAGTAACTTCAACATGGTGACCAGAAAGATTAATTTTCATAGGGTATCCTTTTATTTGTTACCTACAATTAGTATTGGGGGCTATTTAGATTAACACAAGGAAAAAAGAGAGATATTTGAGGATTATTTACGACTTTTGGTGATTTAAATCATGTGTTGCGCAAAGTTTATGCAAAGCCCATAGTGCATGGGCTTTCAGACGTCTACTTAACTTAAGCTCTGATTGATTAATCTGTGTACGAACAACAGTAATCAGCAAAGTCAGATACTTTTACTTTAAAGCTTACGTTTGCATCTACATTAAACGATTCACCTGCGTTAAATGTTTTCCACTCACTCGCGTCTGGTAATAAAATATCCCATTGGCCAGCTAAAAGCTCCATGCATTCTTTTTGGTTTGTATCAAAAACAAACTCACCCGGTTGCATAAAGCCTAACGTTTTCGCTTCGCCATCACCTAAAATAACGGTACGGCTTGATACTTTTCCGTCAAAATATACATTGGCTTTTTTTACTACACTTACGTTATCGAACTTCGGCATTTTTAGCTCCTGCTATTAATTTAAGATTTTTATTTATAAATTTTATCGCACTACCTTGCCTGATAGGTAAATAGCTTGCAAGAGAAGCGTATTGAAAGTTACTCACTTAAAGTATTCAAAGCAGCCCTTTGGGTAGTATTAAATAAATTAGAAGCTGCCTTCCCACGTGAGCAAACTCTTCGCCTACCACTCAAAGCTAAACTCCCTGTAGACGCTCAGCATGCTGGCGTTTTAAAGCAACGCTTTTACAGTTATTCAAACAAAAAAGCCCGCGCTGTTTTTCACAGTGCGGGCTTTTCAATTACTTACTTTATTTAATCGAATACTATTAAAAAAGCTCGTTTGCTTTGCTTACAATGTTTGCCACTGTAAAACCAAAGTGCTCAAACAGCTCGCCTGCAGGTGCTGACTCACCAAAAGTAGTCATACCTACTACTGCGCCGTTTAGGCCAACGTACTTGTACCAGTAGTCAGCAATACCTGCTTCTACAGCTACGCGACGTGAAACAGATGCCGGTAATACGCTTTCTTTGTATGCTGCGCTTTGATCTTCAAAGGCATCTGTACATGGCATAGATACAACACGTACCTTTTTACCTTGGCTGCGTAGTTCGCTTGCTGAATCTTGTGCTAGTTGCACTTCAGAACCCGTCGCAATAAAGATAATCTCTGGATTGCCATCACAGCTAAGGATGTAACCACCCTTCTTAACATCTGCTAATTGCTGTGCGTCACGCGTTTGTTGTTCAAGACCTTGGCGAGTAAAGATTAACGATGTAGGGCCGTCTTTACGCTCAATAGCTTGTTGCCATGCAATTGCCGACTCAACTTGGTCACATGGACGCCAGTTGTATAAGTTAGGCGTTAAACGCATGCTTGCAATTTGCTCTACTGGTTGGTGAGTTGGACCATCTTCACCTAAACCAATTGAATCGTGCGTGTATACAAAAATGCTTGGTTGCTTCATTAATGCAGCCATACGTACAGCATTTTTTGCGTATTCAACAAACATTAAGAACGTTGCACCGTAAGGAATAAAGCCTTTATGAAGCGCAATACCATTCATAATTGCCGACATACCAAACTCACGTACACCGTAGTAAATGTAGTTACCACTTGCATCATCGCGTGTTAAACCTTTAGAGCCATCCCAAATTGTTAAGTTTGAGCCAGCTAAATCGGCTGAGCCACCCATAAATTCTGGTAATAACGGACCAAACGCATTTAATGCATTTTGTGACGCTTTACGAGACGCAGGGTTTGCAGGGTTTGCTTGTAATTGCTCAATGTACGCTTGAGATTTTTCAGCCCAATCGCCAGGAAGTTCGTTATTAATACGACGCTTATATTCAGCTGCAAGCTCTGGGTATGCTTTTGCGTATGCTGCAAATTTTTCGTCCCAGCTTGATTCAAGCTGCTGACCTTTTTCTTTGCTATCCCATTGTGCGTAAATATCATCAGGAATTTCGAACGCATCGCCAGTCCAACCTAAGAATTCGCGAGATGCTTTAATTTCGTCATCACCTAGTGGAGCACCATGACAATCGTGGCTACCTGATTTGTTAGGTGAACCATAACCAATAATTGTTTTACAACAAATTAGTGAAGGTTTATCGGTAACGCTTTTTGCTTCTGCAATTGCAGCACTTACAGCATCGCTGTCGTGGCCATCAACACCACTAATTACATGCCAACCGTATGCTTTAAAGCGAGCTGGTGTATCATCTGTAAACCAACCTTCTACTTCGCCATCGATTGAGATGCCGTTGTCATCCCAAAATGCAACAAGTTTACCAAGGCCTAATGTGCCTGCAAGTGAACCTGCTTCATGAGAAATACCTTCCATAAGGCAGCCATCGCCCATAAATGCATAGGTAAAGTGATCAACAATATCGTGACCTTCACGGTTAAACTGTGCAGCAAGTGCTTTTTCAGCAATTGCCATACCTACGGCATTTGTGATCCCTTGACCTAATGGACCCGTAGTAGTTTCGATTCCTGGTGCATAGCCATATTCAGGGTGACCTGGTGTTTTAGAATGCATTTGACGGAAGTTTTTAATTTCGTCCAGTGGTAAGTCGTAACCACTTAGGTGCAATAGAGAATAGATAAGCATTGAACCGTGGCCGTTTGAAAGAATAAATCTGTCACGGTCAGCCCACTCTGGATTCGTTGGGTTATGTTTTAGATAATCGCGCCATAATACTTCTGCGATATCAGCCATGCCCATAGGGGCTCCAGGGTGACCAGATTTGGCCTTTTGTACTGCGTCCATTGACAAGACGCGAATAGCATTTGCAAGTTCTTTGCGAGATGGCATGAATTCTCCTACCTTTATGTGTATTTGCGCGGGTATTTATGTGTTTGTTTATGCACCCAAGTAACTTGGGTTTGTTTATACCGACCATTCTTACTTATTGTGGGGGCGGTGTGCAATTAAAAACCCTATAAAAGTGAGGCATTATGAATATTTTTTAAGACCAAAAAGTTATTAGTAATTTTATTTAGACGTCTAGGCGTAAAAACACTATGCAAGGTGTTTTGTTTTCGATAAAATACGCCCCTTAATTTTTTAGCGCTAATACCGACGTTTGTGAAGCGCAATATTTGTGAGCAGAATTACAATGGCAAAACATTTATTTACTTCTGAATCAGTTTCTGAAGGTCATCCGGATAAAATCGCCGATCAAATCTCTGATGCGGTACTTGATGCTATCCTAGAGCAAGACTCTCATGCCCGTGTTGCATGCGAAACTTACGTAAAAACCGGTATGGTTATGGTTGGTGGTGAAATCACTACTAGCGCATGGGTTGATATCGAAGAAATTACACGTAAAACAATTCGTGACATTGGCTACACAAATTCAGACATGGGCTTTGATGCCGATTCATGTGCTATTTTAAACACTATTGGTAAACAGTCTCCAGACATTAACCAAGGTGTTGACCGTACTAGCCCAGAAGAACAAGGTGCTGGCGACCAAGGCTTAATGTTTGGTTACGCATGTAACGAAACAGAAGTATTAATGCCTGCTCCAATTACTTACTCACACCGTTTAGTTCAGCGCCAAGCTGAGGTTCGTAAAAGCGGCGAGCTTAACTGGTTACGTCCAGATGCAAAATCTCAAGTTACTTTTGCATACGAAAACGGCAAACCAGTAGGTATTGATGCTGTAGTACTTTCTACTCAGCACAGCGAAGATATTTCACAAAAAGATTTAGTAGAAGCGGTGATGGAAACAATCATCAAGCCGGTACTTCCTGCAGAGCTTATCACAAGTGCAACTAAGTTTTTCATTAACCCAACAGGTCGCTTTGTAATTGGCGGACCAATGGGCGATTGTGGTTTAACAGGTCGTAAAATCATTGTAGATACATACGGTGGTATGGCTCGTCACGGTGGTGGTGCTTTCTCTGGTAAAGATCCATCAAAAGTTGACCGTAGTGCTGCATACGCTGCACGTTACGTAGCTAAAAATGTAGTGGCTGCTGGCCTAGCTGATAAGTGTGAGCTACAAGTTTCTTACGCTATTGGTGTTGCAGAGCCTACTTCTATCAGCGTTGAAACGTTTGGTACAAGCAAGCTAGAAGAAAGCCGTTTAATTGAGCTTATTCGTGAACACTTTGACCTACGCCCTTACGGCTTAATTCAAATGCTTGATTTAGAGCGCCCTATCTACCTTCCTACAGCGGCTTACGGCCACTTTGGTCGTGAAGAGTTCCCATGGGAACGTACAGATAAAGCAGACGCACTTCGCGCAGCTGCTGGCCTTTGATTGGCTAAGTAAATATAAAAAAAGCGCCAATTGGCGCTTTTTTTATATGTAAACTAATTGAGTAAAAGCAGCTTTAAAAGCTACTTTTAAATCTATTAATCCATTCCTTTAGTAAGTAACTGCCACGCTGTAGCCATATACTTATTATAAGCTTGCTCTGTTGCTACATCAATTGGTTCAAAAGGCTGCGGCTTAAGCGGTACTAAGTTAATCCGATCCTCTGGTTCAACTTTTTGATACTCATACATTGACGAAAAATCACCACGCCAAAGCTGTTCTGGTTTACGCACAGTTTGAAAACCAAATACAGTACGATCTTTAAGTTGATTTAATAGCGACTGGCCCATGCTATAAAATGTCGTATTTTGCGGTGCTATTAAGTTTAATAATGTAGGTGCAATATCCATATGGCTCGCTAATTGACCGCTCGATACCCAGTTTGGATTTACACCTTTACCATAAATAACAAGCGGTACATGTGTTAGTTCATATAGATCAGGGCGATGATGTAAATAACGGCGACTATAGTGATCACCTGTAATTACAAATAATGCATCTGGGTAGCGCTGCTCCATTTTACGAACAAATTGACCAAGCATTTTATCGGCATACCATAAATGCCCTAATACGTAAGGGTCTAATAAGTCATCATCTAAAGCTTGAATTTCCTTTGGATAGTCAGCAACTGATTTTAAAGGATACCCATACTTATCTAAATCTAAGTTAAATGGCCCGTGGTAACTCCCACTCATGATTAAGTTAAAACTTTTTTCATCTGTTTTAGTATCGACTAAATCAAATAACTGACCATCATCAATTCCCCACACACCAGCACTTCCTTTACCTCCAGTGTCTGCAGCCGAAAATACTTTATCAGCTCCTTGTGAAAGCACATATTCGCCTATATTTTGCCATGACAGCAAGCCGCCATAATAAAATCGACTTTGATAACCTAGTTGCTCAAGTTGATTAAATATTGATAACTTACTCGCTGGTTTTTGTGGTCCAATACGGCTCATGTTAACGCCCGAAAACGCTATACCAGACATAAGGCTAGATAGCGAATTCATAGTACTGCTTGCTGCAGGTAATACATTATTTAAATATATACCTTTACTAGCTAAATTACGTAGTTCATTAGTTAAATTGAGCGATGTATATTTTTGCTGTAACGGCCAAGCATCATAACTTTCCATAACAATAAAAAACACTTGTGAAGGTGCCGCTAACATTGGCGCACTGGTTTTTTTCTCAAGCGTCGCTAAAGGGTTATCTATGTCAGATGCATTTTTTCGTAAGTAAGGATTGTGCCCATTTAAACCAAAACTTTGTAAATCATTATAATCTTTAATGGCATATATAAAGCTTCGAAACGGATTTATTACAAGATTATTTACAAAAGCATCTGTCGTTACTGCTGACCATTTTCGAGAAGCAGGACGAGTTTCAAATGATCCTCTTATTGCACAGACAAATAAAACAATAATCAATGCAACTAAAATTGTACGCTTTAATATATTAGTGGTGAAAAGATGATTGATAGCACTATAGCTTTTCCTATCAACTAGTTTATTTATTTTAAATGCTATCGCTAATAAAATAACTAAACTAAGTAGGCTACCCCACGGTTTATATTGCTCGATTACAGTTAATGCAATAGCTTGTTGATCGTCATTTAGCCCTTCAAACATAAAAAAGTTAAACTGGCTTCCATATTCAGCAATGTAAGTAATACTCGTTATACATAATATTATTGCTGTAATGAAAAATATTCGACTTGTATATATACGTACTTTTCTAACCCATTGTCCTAAACGCAGAGGCTGTAAAATACAGTTTAAAATAAAAACAATACTAAAGCAGACTCCCGTCGCGGCAGAATCAAATGCTAGACCCGCTTTTAATGTCGCGATTATTGAATCAATATCTAGTTCGGAAGTAATACGATCACTAAAATGAATTAAAAAGAAAATCCGAAAGCCCATAAAAAGTAGTACACCAGCAAACCAAAGAGTGGCGATACGTCCGCTTTCTTTTACAAATTCTAGCCAGCGACTAGATGGAAGTGTGTGTGTTTAGCAAAATCCTGTACCTAATATATTATACCCCTAGGAAAACAATTTTACTTGTTTAAGCTATTTCAACAAGAAAATAGCTGTAATCACTTGTAATTAAAGAGAAAATTTTACATATAAAATATTCCATTCACATTTAATTGCAAGTAATGGAATATTCTATTGAAATACTAATCAACTTTTTTGTAAGTAATCTTTTGGGAAATAGATACGTTTAACAATTTTATTTTACATAGAGATACATTTATAAAGGGGTTCGGTTTATACTCGCTTCATTATAAAGCTTTAGGGATAGTTAAATGGCCGATAACTTTCGCGTTATATTTGCAGGACTTGCCGATAGCGTTGACATAAAAACAGCATGTACAAATTTAGCTGCAAAATTAAAAACGTCAGACGAAAAAGTAGCTCTTTTTTTTAAAGGTAAGCCACTGTTTGCGCCATGTAATAAAGACAAAGCATTAAAACAAGCTAAGTTACTAGCAAGCTTAGGCATTAAAAGTAAGCTTCAAGCTGTTTCAAACATCATTCAAAATGGCTCAAACCCTGCTGCAAATAACAACCAACGTGATGAACGTATTTTTGATGCACTCGATTACATCACTAGCAGCTTAATTCGCCTTGAAGAAAAACTAGACGAGTTAGAGCAACGCCTTCCTGAAGCTCAATTAAAAACACCAGACGAAAATATTGACGAATGGCAAGATGACGACCTAATGCTAGATGATGATCTAGCAACACCTAAAAAACGTAGCAACTTACTTTTGTACTCACTAATTGCTACTGCCACAACGTTGCTAATAGTGTTGGCTATTTTTTTAGTTTTTCCTGATTTATTCTCTTTTTAGTAGCGGTTTAATAATTTAATGAGCAATAAGCGCGCACAAATAAGAACTGATATTCGTGAAATTCGTAATAACTTGTCAAATAATCAGCAAATAATTGCTGCTCAATCGCTAAAAATGAATTTTATTCAACATCTAAAAAGCGAAGAAACAACGAATTCAAAGCATATTGCCATTTATTTAAGTAATGATGGAGAGCTAGACACCTCTTTGTTAATTAAAGAATTATGGAGTTTAAACCATGCTATTTACCTACCTATAATACACCCATTTAATGGCGCTAATTTACTATTTCAGCGCTATGAGAAAAACTCACCCATGAGAGCAAATCGCTATGGTATCTTGGAGCCTAAGCTGAACTGCTCTCAAATATGCCCATTACCAGCGCTTGATTACCTCCTTATGCCATTAGTTGCATTTGACAAACAAGGTAATCGCCTAGGAATGGGAGGTGGGTTTTACGACAGAACATTGGCACGTTTACATGAACAAAATTGGCAAAAACCACAACTAATTGGCCTTGCACATGAATGCCAAAAAGTTGAAACTTTACCAATAGAATCGTGGGATGTACCACTTAAAACCATTATCACCCCAGATAAAACATACTGTTGGTAACATTTAAATTTAGTTACTAACCGCATATTTCTGACATATATGAGCACATAGCAATGACACAAGACGAATTAAAAAAAGCAGCTGCTTGGGCAGCACTCGAGTTTGTAAAAGAAAACACCATTGTAGGCGTAGGTACAGGCTCTACCGTTAACCATTTTATTGATGCTCTTGGCTCAGTAAAAGACACTATTGTAGGCGCGGTATCTAGCTCAGAAGCTTCAACTGCGCGCCTACAAGCGTTAGGTATTGAAGTATTTGAGCTTAATAATGTTGCTGCTTTAGATGTATACGTTGATGGCGCTGACGAAATAAACGCTCAGAACGAAATGATTAAAGGTGGCGGTGCAGCCCTTACTCGCGAAAAAATAGTAGCCGCTGTAGCTAAACAATTTGTGTGCATTGTAGATGACACCAAATTAGTAGATACATTAGGCGATTTTCCGCTTCCGGTAGAAGTTATTCCGATGGCGCGCAGCTACGTTGCACGAGAATTATTAAAGCTTGGTGGTGACCCTGTTTATCGCCAAGGTGTAGTTACCGATAACGGTAACGTTATATTAGATGTATTTAACTTAAAAATTACCAATGCTAAACAACTTGAAGCACAAATAAATTCAATTGTTGGCGTAGTTACCAACGGCCTATTTGCGATGCGTGGTGCTGATAAAGTGATTATCGGCACTAAAAATGGGCCACAAATTAAATAGGATGAGGTTATGAGTAAGGTATCGTTAGCAAAAGACAAAATTAAAATTCTCTTGCTTGAAGGTGTTCACCAAAGCGCTGTTGAGACGCTAAAACGTAACGGTTACAGCAATATCGACTACGTTAAAACATCCTTACCTGAGGACGAGTTAAAAGAACGCATTAAAGATGTTCACTTTGTAGGACTTCGTTCTCGTACTCATATTAACCAAGCCGTATTAGACTCAGCTGAAAAACTAGTTGCTGTGGGTTGTTTTTGTATTGGTACAAACCAAGTTGATTTAGATGCAGCACGCGAACGTGGTATTGCTGTATTTAACGCACCATTTTCTAATACTCGTTCAGTTGCTGAACTTGTACTTGGTGAAATCCTACTTTTATTACGCGGTATTCCAGAACGTAATGCAGCGGCTCATCGTGGTGGCTGGTTAAAAACAGCAAATGGTTCGTTTGAAGCACGTGGTAAAACTTTAGGTATTATTGGCTACGGTCACATTGGTACTCAGCTAGGTATTATGGCTGAAAACATCGGTATGAACGTTGAATATTACGATATCGAAGATAAGTTATCACTGGGTAATGCAAAGCAAGTGCATAACCTAACCCAGCTGTTACAACGCTCTGATATTATTAGCCTACACGTACCAGAAACACCGCAAACTAAAAATCTTATTGGCAGTGCTGAGCTTGCTGTTATGAAGCAGGGATCTATTTTGATCAATGCTTCACGCGGAACTGTTGTTGATATTGATGCACTTGCAGAAGCACTAACAGAGAAAAAACTAAGTGGTGCAGCAATCGATGTGTTCCCTACGGAGCCAAAATCTAACGATGAAGAATTTGTATCGCCACTGCGTCAATTCGACAATGTTATTTTAACGCCGCACATTGGTGGCTCAACACAAGAAGCACAAGAAAACATTGGTATTGAAGTAGCGGGTAAACTGGCTAAATATTCAGATAATGGCTCAACTATTACCGCGGTTAACTTCCCTGAAGTATCGCTGCCTGAGCTTGCTAATCGTAGCCGTTTATTACACGTACACCACAACCGCCCTGGTGTACTAACGCAAATTAACCAAGCGTTTGCACAGCACGGTATTAATATTGCTGCGCAATACCTACAAACAGACGCATCTATTGGTTATGTAGTTATTGATGTAGATACAGATCAATCTGAAGTAGCACTTAAAGAGCTAAGCGCTGTTGAGGGTACAATTAGAGCACGTATTTTACATTAATAAATACTTTTGATATTAAAAAGGGTCCTTATGGACCCTTTTTTGTGTTTAGATTACATATACTTTCTTAAGTATTTTTTGAATACCGGATCTGTTGCAGCCAACTCTTTTTGCTCAGCCAATATCTCTTTTAAAATAGCGCCTGAGGTAAGCGGGTTTGCAAGTACCACTCTAAATACAACTGTAGGTTGATTGTCGTATTTAGAAGGCGTTAAACGAGTACGTGATACAAATGAGCGACCAGACTCTCGCTGACGTTTTTGCATACTGGCAGTAAAACGATTCAGAGAGGCAAAAATATCTAACCGAGTTGCAGCATCTGCATCGGCTATTGCTTGTTTAATTTGCTTAGGTACATAACGATACGTTAATAAGCACAATTCAGGTTCTGAAATAAGCTCAAAGTCTTCATCAGCTTTAATTAAATCAGCAAAGTAATGTGCTTTTTTGATGCTTCGATCAATCAGCATTTCGTAACCTTTACGACCAATAACACGTAAGCAAGCATGTACTAACATTGCCATGCCAGGTCGGCTGCCTTCAAGTGTGTGGCTACCTAAGTCTTTTGAACCTTTACGTAATATGTACTCAGCGTGATGCTCTATTGCATCGGTTGCTGCAGGGTCTTTAAATAAAACTAAGCCCGCTCCCATTGGTACATACATTTGTTTATGTGCATCGATGGTAATTGAATCTGCTCGCTCAATCCCTTTTAGTAAAGGACGATGCGTGTTCGATAAAAGCGTTGCTCCGCCCCATGCCGCATCTACATGAAAATGACAGTTAATGTCTTGTGCTAAGTCGGCCATTTCATCAAGTGGGTCAATATTGCCGGTTTCGGTTGTACCCGCGACCCCAATAATTGCCATTACTTTAATACCTTGCGATTCAAGCTCACTCGCTTTTTCGCGCATTGCTTTTACATCTACTTTATTATTTTCGCAGGTTTTAATACCAATTAAGTTATCGCGACCAATGCCGAGTAAATCAACCGATTTACCTAATGAATAGTGTCCGCGTTCTGATATTAATACGGCTAAACCTTTATAGCCATAATGCAGCATACCGGCAATTAGACCTTGTGCACCAATCCCCCTAAAATCGCCATCGGGCTTTAATAAGCGGTTTCGCGCAATCCAAAGCGCAGTAATATTGGCAACCGTACCACCAGAGCAAAATGCACCTAATGAGGTTTTAGCACTGTGCATCCATTTAGAATAAAACGAATCTTCTTGCCCGTACGCTAAATGATGCATCATTCCAAGCACTTGACGCTCAAGAGGCGTAAATGCTTTAGATGTTTCTATTTTTACTAAATTTTGATTCAGTCCTACCATCAATTTTGACAGCGGTAGTAAAAAATGTGGCAAGGCAGAGGTCATGTGTCCAATAAAGCTAGGCGCAGCTGTATGCACAGAATGAGCAACAAGTTGCTCCATTATGTCTTGGGCATAAGCAGATACAAACGTTGGATCTTCTGGGATCACTGCCGATTGAAAATCTTTTTCGATCTCATGTAATGGTTTTTCAATTGCCGCTATATTTTCGTTTAAGAAACCTGCTAAATTACTCGAAATTTCAAGCTCGATTTTGCTTAAAGTTGAGTCTGGCGCTTCAGGTACAGTAAATATACGCTTAAGGCTTTCTTTAGAGGCGACGGCACAACGCTTTTGATCCATCTCAATACCTAGTGTGTGTAGCTAAAACACGTGCTTACTCATTAAAAACGCCTAATTAATAGGATATTTAGAGCAATCGTGTTTCTTTAAAAATTGCGCTAACTTTACTGCAATATAACTAAAATGTCTCGCTTAAACCTACAAAAGCAATCAAAGCGATGACAAAAAAATGATAATTTAATTAAAATTCGACTAAACATAATTATTTATTGGGCATTTACTTATTTTGGGTATAATAAATTTGATAACAAAAAAGGGACACATATGCCAGAAGGAAGAGTAAAGGTTAGTTGGATAGTGGCAGGCTTTAGCTTGTTTTTAATAAGCTTGCTTACCTACGTTTACTACACTTACCAAACCACGCGTGCCGAAATAATGCAGTCGGTTGATAATCGCTTACTTAACGCCGCCACCAGCGTTAAACATATTTTAGGTGAGGATTATTTAAGTGCTGTTAATCAAGGCGATAATATAAGCTTTTCTTACTATCAAAATAAAAGTAAGCAACTGTCTGAGTTTGCTCAAGCACTTGATATTGCCTACGTATATTCAATGATTTTAAAAGACGGTAAGGTTCTTTTTAGCTCATCAAGCTACACGCAAGACGATCAAAATAATGGCAAAGTAACACAATTTTTAGATCTCTATCCTGAAGCCACTGATGCCAACCTAAGTGCTTTTTATTCTACAGAGCCTGTATTTGAAATATCGAGCGATCAGTGGGGTCATTTTAAAACTATTTTTATTCCTTACGTTGACCCAAATAACGGCAATACCTATTTAACGGGCGCCGATATAACTATTTACAACTTAAACCAACAACTTAAAGAAAGCGTATCGAAGGCTGCTGCAATGGCTAGTTTCTTCTTTTTTATAGCGATACTGGTTGCCGCCATATACATTTATTTACTAAAGCGCTCTTTAGCAACTGACTCAAGTACTGGCTTTTCAAATCATATCGCGCTTGAATACTACATAAAAAAAAGTAATGACCATCACATGCAATTAGCCGTTATTTGGGTTAATGAAATAGAAGATATAAACAGCTTTTATGGTACTGAAGTGGGCGATAAAGTAATGAAAAACTTACTTACTCACTTTAAGCTTAGAAGCTCTGCACATTGCTATATATACAGACTAGCAACCAACAAAATAGTATTGCTCGCGCCTAAAGAAATGGGTAATGACGAATTTACTGACCTAGTAAAAACTTATAACTTTAATACGCCAGTGTTAACCGACCCTTTTATTTATATAACCCTTTGTGCAGGTATTGCCAGTGGTAATAAATCGCTATTACTCGAAAATGCGCATATAGCGGCCCTACAGGCTAAGCAAGGTAGACACAACGTCGTTAACTACTCAAAAGCACTACACGATGTAAAAACACAATATCAATATAATGTAGAAATGGCTAAAGAAGTACGCGAAGCGTTTGATAACAACCGTATTGTGCCTTACTTTCAACCTATTATTGATACTAATACTAATAAAGTTGTTCAGTACGAATGTTTAGCTCGAATGGTAACAGCGCAAGGGGAAGTGTTAAAACCTGATGCATTTCTAAATGTTGTTACCCGCTCAAGAATGGACGGCTTACTTACTCGTACTATATTTTCACAATGTGTTAGCCGCTTTAGAAAAACCGATATTTGCTGGAGCTTAAATATAACAGCACAAGATATGCTCGATCCTAATTTGAGCGAGTTTATTGCTGATGAACTAAAGCGTTACCCGCACCCAAGCAACATCACGTTAGAGCTTTTAGAAACCCAAGCTATTGCCAACTTTTCTGAAGTAAAAGCATTTATTGGTATGGTTAAAACAAAAGGCGTTAAGGTTATTATTGATGACTTTGGTAGTGGTTACTCAAATATATCAAATGTACTTAAGCTAGAAGTAGATGGTATTAAACTTGATGGCGCGCTAATAAAGCAAATAGTGAATGACAAAGACATTTACTTGTTTATTGAACACATAGCCAGTTTTGCTAATCAGCTTGGTTTGCAACTAATGGCCGAGTCGGTAGAAAACGCGACCATAGTAACCGCGCTTAAAAAAGCGAATGTGGTACTAATGCAAGGCAACTATTTTGCCCACCCAGTACCACATGTTAATACGGTTATAGAAGAAGAATTAGCACTTTGACTTACTTTAACTAGGTAGGTTAATAACGAGTCGGTGGCTTTGCTGGCCACTGGCCCAGTATTTACGCTCAAAAGGCGTTATTGCGTCGTCTGACTCATAAAGAGTTACATCGCAAGGGTTTCCAGTTAATTCAAGCGCCCTTGCGAACTCTTTCACGTAAATATCCCAATTGCTGCGCACTTCTAATTGCCCACCTAATTTAACGATAAACGGAAAAATAGCAGCTCCATGCCAGCGCCTACGAATATGCTTAGATTTAGGCCACGGGTTTGGATACAACAAATAATGGTGCGTAGGTTGCCAATTAGCAGCTACCGCTAAACGCCAAAAGTCATTTAAGTCTGCTTGCACTAAGATGTACTGACCACTGTCGGTTTGCTTATATTCAACATCGTGCTTATCTAATCGGTGCGACGATTTATCAATACCAATTATAAGTGCATCTGGGTGGCGCTTAGCTAAGTTAGCTGAGCTTTCACCTACGCCACAACACGAGTCTAAAATAAGCGGGCCACTAAAGGCTTGTACTTTAGCATTAACCTCGTCAAATGCGGCTTGGGTGTGTGCTGCAATTGGCTTTTTAAATTCAGCATCTAAGTGCTTATTTACTATTTCATCAAGCTTTTCGTGAATACCCGCTTGATTAGATACAATACTACGTGAATTTGCATCACTCATTAGTGTCTTAGCCCCACACCTTTTTTAATCAATGTAAGCGCTAATGTAAATAACGCTGTTATAAATACTAAAATAACCCCAAGAGCCACGCTTAAATCAACATCCGACACGCCTAAAAAGCCATAACGGAACGCGTTAACCATATAAATAATTGGGTTTACTTGTGATACATTTTGCCAAAATTCAGGCAATAGGGTAATCGAATAAAATACACCACCTAAATAAGTTAATGGCGTTAAAATGAAGGTGGGGATAATGCTTATATCGTCAAAGCTATTTGCATAAATCGCATTAATCAGACCACCTAAAGCAAATACAGCGGAAGTTAAAATAACTGTCGCCATTATTACAAAAATATTATGTATTTGAATATCTACAAACAACAACGATACACAAGTAACAATAAAGCCCACCATAATGCCACGTGTCATGCCGCCACCCATATAACCCAGTACAATTATGTAGTTAGGTACAGGTGCAACTAAAAGCTCTTCAATGCTTTTTTGAAACTTTGTTGAGTAAAAACTAGAGGCTACATTGGAGTAGGAGTTAGTAATAACCGACATCATTATAAGGCCAGGTACAATAAACTCCATATAACTAAAGCCACCCATATCGCCAATTCGTGAACCAATTAAGTTACCAAAAATAACAAAATATAAGCTCATCGTAATTGCTGGCGGTACTAAGGTTTGCACCCAAATACGTAAGAAACGAATGCACTCTTTGATCCATAAACTTTTTAAGGCTACGCCATATTTAAACATTTATTCGCCCCGCCCTTGCTCTAATAATCCTACAAATAATTCTTCTAGTCTGTTTGCTTTATTTCGCATACTCAACACTGTATTACCTTGAGTTGTTAATGCGCTAAATACCGCGTTTAAGCCCTGTGATTTAGCTACTTCGACTTCAATAGTATGATCGTCCGCCATGGTAAATTTGTAGCCATCAAGCGTTACAGGGTTTGCTGGCATTTTTAAATCTAAAATAAAGGTTTCTTTATCAAGCTTTGCAAGCAAAGCTTTAATCGTGGTGTTTTCAACAATTCGACCAGAATCAATAATAGCGATGTTTTTACACAGCAGCTCTGCTTCTTCAAGATAATGCGTGGTTAAAATAATGGTAACGCCTTGCTCATTTATTTGGCGTAAAAAATCCCACATTGAACGACGAAGCTCTATGTCTACACCTGCCGTTGGCTCATCAAGTATAAGCAATTTTGGTTCGTGCATAAGGGCACGCGCAATCATTAATCGGCGTTTCATACCGCCTGAAAGCGTACGCGCTTGTTTGTCTTTTTTCTCAAGTAAGCCAAGCTGCGCTAAGTATTTATCAGCACGTTTATGCGCTTCACCACGCGGTACACCATAATAACCAGCTTGATTAACAAGTATTTGGCTGAGCGTTTCAAACTGACTAAAGTTAAACTCTTGTGGCACTAGGCCTAAATGCGCTTTTGCAGCTTCTAAATCAGTATCAATATCGCAACCGAATACTTCTACTTTGCCTTTTGTTTTATTAACAAGCGACGAAATAACACCAATCGTGGTTGATTTACCGGCTCCGTTTGGGCCAAGCAAAGCGAAAAAGTCACCTTCATGAACTTGTAAATCAACGCCCTTAATAGCCTCAACACCATTTTTATAAACCTTGGTAAGGCCTTCTATATTTAAAGCAATATTTTGCTTATTCATTACTTACCCTCACCATAACCCCAACGTTTTGTTAGGTTATGTTCAATGTTTAAATGATCTAAAATTCTCGCCACCATAAAATCAACTAAGTCTTCAATACTTTGTGGCTTATGATAAAAACCAGGGGCTGCTGGCATAATTGTCACCCCTAAACGAGATAACTTAAGCATGTTTTCTAAATGAATTTCGTTAAACGGTGTTTCGCGCGGTACTAAAATTAACTGTCCGCGTTCTTTAATTACCACATCAGCAGCGCGCTCTAATAAGTTATCTGACGCCCCTACTGCAATTGCAGAAACCGACCCTGCACTGCATGGACACACCACCATTTTTTTAGGTGCCGCAGAGCCCGAAGCCACAGGGCTAAACCAGTTATCTTTACCGTATACTTTTAGCTGCTCAGGTTTGGCATTAAACAGCGTACTTAACTGCTCTGTGGCTTTGTCTTCATTGCCAGAGAGCTTAATGTTTGATTCTGTATCAAGCACCACTCGCGCTGCACTTGAGATTAGTACGTAAACTTGAAATTGCTGCTCTAGTAATACTTCAAGTAACCTTAAACCATAAGGTGCACCTGATGCACCGCTAAAAGCGAGCGTAATTCTATCTTTAAATTGCACACTATTCTCCGCTGTATTTATCAGCTAAACCATCAACAAGGTGTTGATGAAGGCCATTAAAACCGCCATTGCTCATAATTAAAATATGTTGATTAGGCTTAATATTTTCAAGCACTGTATCAATAATTGTTTGTGTGCTGCTAAAGCACTGCATGCCAGCTTTATCTGCTTGCTCTTTTAGCGACCAATTTAGATTCTCTGGTTCAAAAAGTAGTACGTCGTCAGCATCGCGCAGTGAATCTAATAATGTATATTGGTGCACACCCATTTTCATGGTGTTTGAGCGCGGCTCTAAAATAGCGATAATTTTTTCATCGCCTACTTTTGCGCGCAGTCCTGCAAGCGTAGTTTTAATTGCTGTTGGGTGATGCGCAAAATCGTCATACACCTTAATATTATTTATATCAGCCTTTAGCTCCATACGCCTTTTAGGGCTAATAAATTCTCCTAAGGCATCAATACTATGATCAACAGCTATACCCACATGACGCGCTGCTGCGATAGTCATAATTGCATTTTTAACGTTATGCTCGCCTATTGCTTGCCAGCAAACAGTGCCCTGCTTTTCGTTATTTAAAAGTACATTAAACTCACTACCATCGGCTTTTATTAATTCATAGCTCCAATCATCGCCTAGCGTTTCGCTTTCGCTCCAAAGCCCTTGTGCTATTACGTCATTAAGCGCTACGTCTTGCTTAGGCCAAATTACCTTGCCGCTTTGAGGTAATGTACGCATTAAGTGATGAAATTGTTTTTTTATTGCGTTCAAATCTTCGAAAATATCAGCGTGATCGAATTCAAGATTATTTAAAATAAGTGTACGTGGAAGGTAATGGACAAACTTACTGCGCTTATCAAAAAAAGCAGTGTCGTATTCATCGGCTTCAATAACAAAAAATGGCGTTTCACCCACTTTTGCCGATACACCAAAATTTTGGACTATGCCGCCAATTAAAAACCCTGGTTTTAAACCTGCATACTCTAAAACCCACGCAAGCATACTTGCTGTGGTTGTTTTTCCATGCGTACCCGCTACAGCAAGTACCCACGATTTTTGTAATAAATTATGTTTAAGCCATTCAGGGCCTGAGGTGTAAGGCAGACCTTTATCAAGCACATATTCAACACACGGGTTACCACGGCTCATTGCATTACCGACAACTACCATATCTGGTTTTGGCTCTAATTGAGATACGTCGTAGCCTTGAGTCAGTTCAATGCCAAGCTCTTCAAGTTGCGTACTCATTGGTGGGTAAACGTTTTGATCAGAACCCGTTACTTTATGACCTAATGATTTAGCAATGGCTGCAATACCACCCATAAACGTGCCACAAATGCCCAAAATATGTATATGCATATACTTTCCTTAAATCGTATGCTCACTTTACAGCTATGCAAAGTTTAATGGCGCTATAATGCCAAAATTCGTGCTTAGTTACTATGTACGTCTGCACAATTCACTCGTGCCAAAAACACGTTAATTAGTTTTTTAAACGCTAAAAATCAAAAAATAGGCACGTTCACCTACCCTGTATTGCTTTTAATCAATTATTATCAATGTTATAAACCAGCTTGCTGTATAACTTTAAAACTTAAAAAGGACTTAATATGAAAAAACTATTCTTTATAGCCTGTATTTTACTTAGTCAAAAAAGCTTTGCTTTGGAATTTGCTAAGTACCCAATAGAATTAAGTTCGGGCGAAGGCGTTAATGTTGTTATTGCCCCAACAACAGATAAAAAACAAGCTTTAGTAAAAGTAACAGGCATAAACCATGATATTGATGGGATTGTATTTTTAACCGATTTAAAACCTCATGGTAGTAATAAAGCTTACAAATATACTTACGATGGTACACAAAGAAGTTTAGTAAGTGTTGAGGAAGGCTACCGCTGTTGCTCTTACAATCTTTATATTCCAGACACTCGTGATGGAATTTACTTATCAAAAAAAGAAGAGTCAAACCCTGCCATTGTTGAAGACTTAAAAGCGCAATACGATCAACAATTAAATAAAGGTACTCAAGCTAAACTAGCGAAGTTTAATCGTGAAAAGCATTTAGGGTATCAACAAAAAAATATAGCTGCCGCTAATAGCGAAATAGATAAGCAATGCGGATTAAAAATAAATACCAATGTTGATTGGGAAAGCATTGATGATGAAAACCTAAAAGAATATCCAGTGGGTTCATTTTGTGCACAAGTTGCAAACGAAATGGCATACATGTGCGAAAAAGACCAAAGTTTTAAAAACGACATAGCTCAGTTCAATGCTATCGAATGTAAATTTACTAATGAGCTAAAACTACGTAAAAATGGTAATACACTTATATTTAAAACAGCGCCAAAAGCCGCTAACCAACGCCGATTTATTGAAGCTTATTTATTAAATTTATAAGCTGAGTTTAAAACCAAAAAAAGCACCTAAAGGTGCTTTTTTTGGTTTTACTAATTAAGTTTGTTTATAGCGTTAAAAATACAATCAAACCGACACCTAGTAATAAACGATATATTACAAATGGCAACATACCCATTCGCTCTATTACTTTTAAAAACATAAATATACATGCATAAGCCGATAAGAACGATAGCACCACACCAAGCAATAATGTATTCCAATCAACTACATGGTCACCCAGTGCAAGCTCTGCAATATAATAAAGCCCCATCATAGAAATAATCGGAATCGCTAGTAAAAACGAAAAACGCGCTGCGCTTTGCTTATTCATACCCAACATTAAACCAGCGGTCATCGTGATACCTGATCGAGAAGTACCCGGGATCATTGCAACAGCTTGTGCGAAACCAATGATAAGTGCCGTTTTCCAATTGAGCTGATAAATAGTTTTAATTTGTTTCCCTTTTGCATCCGCGTACCAAAGCAACAAACCAAATACAATGGTGGTAGTAGCAATTACCCAAGCGCTTCGCAAATATAACTCAATAAAGTCTTTTAAAAGTAAACCTAAAATAGCGGCAGGCACTGTACCTAGTATAATCCACCAGCCTAATTTACTGTCATCGGTAGTGCCTTGCTTACCAAAAGATTTAAACCATGCGCTTAGTATATCTACTACTTCTTTACGAAAATAAATAACAACGGCTATTAAAGTACCAACATGTACTGCTACGTCAAACGCAAGCCCTTGATCTTGCCAGCCTAAAATTTGCGATGGGAGAATTAAATGCGCAGAACTCGATATTGGTAAAAACTCAGTAAATCCCTGTATGAGGGCTAAAATAATTATTTCGATAATACTCATAGGTTAGAAAACTCCACCTTCCATAGCTTTTGTTGAGGGTTATTATATTCATTCCATAACTGCGCAATCGTTTGCTTAGCTACAGGATGATAAAAATCTGGGGCAACCTCACTCAGAGGTTGTAATACAAATGCATTTTTAGTTATTTCATCACGTGGTAATTGCGCTGGGGAATCGCAAGTTACATCATCATAAAACAGTAAATCTAAATCGAGCGTTCGTGGACTAAATTTTTTGTCGTTCGCTGTACGCCCATTATCACGCTCTATTTGTTTTAATAAAGCGCATACATCAGCAAGCGACATATCAGTTGTAGCGCCAACTACTGAATTATAAAAATTATTGCCAGCAAACCCAACTGCTTCACTTTCAAAAACAGACGAGTGCACAATGTGCTCAAAGTGCTGCTTAAGTGCAATTAATGCACATTGTATATAATGCGCTTTATTTATATTTGACCCTAGGCTGATATAAATTTGAGCCATTTAGTCAGTTGCCTTAACACGTGTAATTTCAACACCCACAGTTTGTGCTTGTGCTACTGCTGCTGGTTTACTTACTCTTATAGTAACTTGTGGCGTATTAAACTCGCTTAAAATAATCTCAGCCAACTGCTCAACCAAAGTCTCTAGCAACTCAACAGGTTTTGCAGTGCAGTGCTTAATAACGCGTTCGCTTACTTTTGAGTAATCCAGTGCTAAATTAATATCGTCATTTTCGGCTGCAGGCTTAATATCACTAAGCATTTCAATATCAAAATAAAGGCTCTGTTTACTTTCTTTTTCAAAGTCGTACACTCCAATAATAGTGTCGACGTGTAATTGAGATATAAAAACCTTATCCATTGATACTCCAAATAACAACAAACGACTAAGCAACTATACAAAGCATCAATAAAATTAATACTGTATATGGTTTAGCCAGTGTTTAAATATGTGAAAATAACTTCTACAATAGCAAAATAACCAAACTAGCTATTAAATAGCCTGTTAATAATTTTCACGATAAATTTTGCTGCCAATAATAGCTTAAAAGTACTATCAATTGGTATAGCAATTAAAAAATAAGGAAGCGTGTGTTAGCCACTTTAATGTTTGTTTTAGCTTATTTACTTGGGTCGATTTCGTCGGCTATTTTAGTGTCGCGGTTGTTCAAACTCCCTGACCCTCGTAATAGTGGTTCTAACAACCCAGGGGCTACAAATGTTTATAGATTAGGCGGAGCATTTCCGGCTTGCTTGGTTTTAGTGTTTGATATTTTAAAAGGCACTATTCCAGTATGGGGAGCTTATTTTTTAGAAGTTGAACCTTTAGAGCTTGGTTTAGTCGCTGTAGCAGCTTGCTTAGGCCATATGTACCCACTGTTTTTTAGCTTCAAAGGCGGTAAAGCCGTAGCAACGGCATTTGGCTCATTATTACCTATTGGCTTATCATTGGCTGGTTTACTTGTTTGTACATGGCTGGTTATAGTGGCTATAACACGCTATTCATCACTTGCGGCGCTTGTGGCAGTCTCTTTAGCACCTTTATATACATGGCTGATAAAACCACTTTATACTCTTCCCGTTACTTTTATTACGTTGTTAGTTATATTTCGTCACCGTACTAATATTATTAGATTATTTAGTGGGGAAGAACCAAAAGTAGGCGCTAAAAAAGCACCCACTGATGAAAACGAAAACAGTTAATGTAAGAGTAATACCAATTTTATTAAAAACATAATCATTCTAGCGTATTAAATAACTCACTAGCTACGTTAAAAATTATTTATATAGAACAACTATGTATCATAATTTTAGCCTTGTTATTGAGCTATTTTCTTATCGCTATAATAGATCACTAATTTAATTCAATTGGTATAATTAAATAGGCTCAAGGCTATCTATTGGCCAGCGAGGTTTTGTTTTCATATCAAGACTTGCAAACTGACCTGCTTTTAAACGTTGCATTCCTGCATAAGCAATCATTGCACCGTTGTCGGTACAAAATTCAGTACGCGGATAAAAAACGTCGCCTTTCATACCTTTCATTACGCGTTCAAGCTGCAGTCGAAGCTGTGTATTTGCACTTACGCCACCGGCGATTACTAAACGCTTAATACCTGTTTGTTTAAGCGCTCGCTTGCACTTAATAACCAGCGTATCAATAACCGCTGTTTGAAATGCATGCGCTATATCAGCTTTAGTTTGATCGTCGTCGTCATTTTCACGAATAGTGATTGATGCTGCAGTTTTTAAACCACTAAAACTAAAATCAAGACCTGGTTTGTCGGTCATCGGGCGAGGAAAAATAAAGCGCTTCGCAACGCCTTGTTCGGCCATTTTAGCTAAGCGCGGACCACCTGGGTAATCAAGACCAAGTAACTTAGCCGTTTTATCAAAGGCTTCGCCTGCGGCATCATCAACTGACTCACCTAGTACTTCGTATTGGCCAATACCCGCTACTTTAACCATCATGGTATGACCGCCCGATACAAGTAGTGCTATAAACGGAAACTCAGGAATATTTTCTTCAAGCATAGGAGCAAGTAAATGTCCTTCCATATGATGAACTGCAACAGCAGGAATATCCCAACCATACGCTAACGAGCGACCAATAGAAGTACCTACCAATAATGCACCAACTAAACCTGGGCCTGCGGTATAAGCAATGCCATCTAAATCTTCGGGGCCACAACCCGCTTGTGCAAATGCAGCATCAATAAGTGGCAGCGTTTTACGAACATGATCGCGCGATGCAAGCTCTGGCACTACACCGCCATAATCAGCATGTACTTTTACTTGACTGTATAATTGATGAGCTAACAAGCCTTTTTCGTCATCGTATATTGCAATGCCCGTTTCATCACATGACGATTCAATGCCTAAAATTCGCACTGTACTTCTCCTGCCTTTTAAATTTTTACTTTGCTACTTTTATAACGTAAGGCCAATATTTGTTTGGCCATCTTCTAGGGCAAACTTTTTAAGTGCCTTCACGCTATCAGAGGTAATACGCCCCATATTTTCTACAAAATCAATTAGCTCACCTAATACTTCAATTTCGTATTGCATTAATGGATGCTCTCTAACTGCAGTGTTATCTGCAACCTCGCCCTCAACCGTCATTTGATATTCAATAAAGCGCGCTACGGTTGCTTGAGATATTTTGCTAACACTAATGAACTCTTGCTCATCTTGCGCCATTAAACCGTGCATTAAGCTAAGTAAAGACGTTGCAGCATCAATAGCAGGGTAAGTACCAAACATATCAAAATCAGCAAGCTCAGGAACATTAGGTTCTATTTTTTCAACTTGTTTTTCGAGATCTATTTTACTCTTAGGCAGTAATATTTTTTCCCAACAAACATTAAGCGAACTACGTAATAAGGTTTCGTCACCAAACCCCGTTGCTTCGCTAAATAAACCGTAATTTGGCAGCATTCGCTCTATTAAAGCACTCGCTAAAACGGCTTTCTGTAAATAGTTAAGCTCTCTAATACGCTGAAAATTATTTGCTTTAGTCATTCTTTAACGTCTCACACGACCAACAAAAATCGAATGTTGATCCATTATGCTCATTACAGTTAGGGCATACCCAATCTGGAGCGGATTGTTTTACTTGTTGATAGTTTACCAATATTTGTCGCGCATGGCGCTCTTTTATCGCATAAACCTGCACACTAACTTGTGTTTGATCAAATGGAATTTCTCCCATTGCGCCTTGGAGCATCTCACCTTTTATTTTGCATTCAATGCCACTGGTTTGTATTAAACCTTTAATAATATTAGCTTCAAGGGTATTTTCGGCTTTATAAATTGTAACCCATTGAAAGGAGCTATCTGTTGAGTTTTTATTATTAATATTTTGCAATATTCACCTCATTTATTTTGTGTTAACAATATCCTGCGCTAGATTACTAGCATGCTGCACTTTTAAGGAATAAACATGACACTTACAACCCCGGGCCTACTTTTCCCGGCCATATCGCTGCTATTACTAGCCTATACAAACCGATTTTTAGTTTTAGCGCAATTAATTAGGGAGTTAAATACGCGCGAGGGTGAATCTATTCGCCCTGTTGTAGTGGCTCAAATCACTAATTTACGTAAACGCATTAAGCTAATTAGAACAATGCAAGTATACGGAGTCGCCTCTTTTCTACTGTGTACATTTTCAATGTTTGCTTTATTTATTGAATTTAATACCACGGGCATTATTTTATTTGGTGTTAGTTTAGCTTGTTTAAGTCTATCGTTATTAACGTCTTTATTTGAAATACATATTTCCTGCGATGCAATTGAAATAGAACTGCAAAGCATTGAAAACAAACCATTAAGCAATAGGATTAGTCGGAATTTTGTGAAATAAATTTGTATTTATCGCCTCCCTATTATTTGTCACAATAATCTTATATGTATGCCCCATTTTGGGACATACTTTTTTATTATTTAGAACAATCAGACTCCAATTAACCTATTGACTAAGAATAACTTTATGAAAATAGTCAATTGCAAAAATGTCGATAAAGAGCAATAAACAACTAGTCTTCAATTAAAAAAGTAATACTATTTGGTCGCTTTTTTCTTTAATTAATACTAAAAGGGGGGTATCCTGCTGGAAACACGTATGAACTAGCAAATATATTTCAATATAAAATTTTACTAAACTTTAGAATAAAAATTAATATATTTGATGTCCGCTGTATCTGCGACTTACTTATAAAAAAGGACTATAAAGTGAGATTTGAACAATTAGAGCAATTTGTAGCACTTGGAGTGTTACGTCACTTTAGACAAGCAGCTGAACAAACCCAAATCAGTACTTCAGCGCTAACGCGCAGCATTCAAACACTTGAAAATGAAATGGGATATGAGTTAGTAAAACGCTCAACACGTTCAGTTAAATTAACGCCAGAAGGCGAACTTTTTCTTGAATATGCTAAAACGACTCTATCGGAGCTTGAGCTAACGAAAAAACGGATTTTTCAATTAGTAAACGGTAATGCTAACGAAAAGCTGGTTATTGGCTATACCAATAAGGCAAGCAGCATAGTACCTATTTCTTGTGGGCAGTTTTTAGCTCAATATCCACATATAAAAATTGAAATGCAATTACAAGATCAGCAAGAGCTAACACGTAAACTCCAACAAGGAGAAATAGACATAAGTGTATACTCTCAAGCGATTAATAGTATTGGCAGTGATATTCACTTACCTGATCAGCTTGTATTATTTGTTTCAAAAAATCACCCTCTTGCACATAAAAACGATATAAGTAAGCAAAACCTTGATAGCTATCCTATGTTTGGCTGCTTCTCTCAATCGAAACAAGTGCAAACCATGCTTAATGAAGCAATTGATTCTTTAAATAAATCATCAAGCATTAAAGTAGGCAGTATTGAGCAGGTAATGGCTGGCGTAGTTAAATCAGATCACTTTGCTATTGCAAGCATTGAACATGCAAACACAATTGCAGAAAACCCTGAACTCGTACAACTAAAAACAAATAAAGATTTAAACCACGAACAACTCGTAGTACAAACAAGCCAGCAAACCTCTATTACTGAACATGTAGAGCATTTACTATCGCTTATAAAAAAAGCGGGAGCTGCATTTAACTAACCCTTCTTTTTGAAAAAGTGCGGCGTAATAAACAGTAGCTTTAAATCGCTTTTCAGCTACACTGTCGCACCTTTTTTAAACAGCTGATGTGGATGAACACACTTTTTGGTCCTGATGTCTATTTAGATGATATAGAACGCCAAGGATACACCGTAATTCATAACGCGCTTATTGCCGATTTAGTTAACGATTTAGTTGCAGACTGCCACCGTATAAACCCCCACTTTAGCCTTGCCGGTATTGGTCGATTAAATAACTTACAAATAGATAAAACTATTCGTACTGACAAAACTTATTGGTTTGATGGCAGTTCTCAAGCACAGCTTACGTATCAAGCAATAATGCAAAGTATAAAAACCACGTTGAATCGTAGCTTTTTTATGGGGCTATTTGATTACGAATGCCATTATGCAAAATATACACAGGGTGATTTTTACAAAAAACACTTAGATGCATTTAAAGGTCGATCTAATCGTGTATTTACAACGGTGCTTTATTTGAATACGCCAGAGCAAGGTGGCGAACTTATTATTTATAAACCTAAAAGTAAAGAAGTAGAAATAACGATTAAACCAACGGCTGGTACATTAGTTATGTTTGAAAGCGAGCGCTTTACTCACGAAGTACTTCCCGCAGTTGATGAGCGCTACTCTATTGCTGGATGGTTTAGAAAAAACGCTTCGATTAGTGGGATTATTGATCCGCCCAGATAGCTCTAAACAGTGCATTTTAACAGCCTTTATTGTGGCTTTTAAAATGCCATTGGGTATGAAAATAATAATCCCATAAAAATAGCCAAACCCACATAATGATTATTTAAAAATGCTTTAAAGCAGGCGTCCCTCTCTCGTTTATGAATAAGCGTTTGTTGATAGGCCAATAAACCAGCTGCAACACTCAAACCTACTCCAAACGCGACACTTAAATGATTACTTATACCAATAAAAGCAACCAATGCTATAAATACAGCGTTAAGTAAAAATATAATGTGACGGTCGTATTTACCAAATAAAATAGCGGTTGATTTTACCCCTATTTTTAAATCGTCATCCCTATCAACCATGGCATACATCGTATCGTAGGCGACTGTCCAACAAATATTAGCTATAAATAATAGCCATGCTTGCGATGGTAAACCATTAATTGAAGCCATATACGCCATTGGAATAGCCCAACCAAATGCAGCTCCTAAAACAACTTGAGGTAATTGTGTATAGCGCTTCATAAAGGGATAACAAAAGGCTAAAGCCAAAGCCCCGAAAGAAAGTAAAATAGTATTAACGCTCAGCATTAATACTAAAATAAATGCTATAACAATTAGCAGTAAAAATAGGCTAAGTGCTTCACCGCTGCAAACCTGCCCTGAAGCAAGCGGTCGCTGAGCAGTACGCTTTACTGAGCCATCTATTTTCCTATCTGCAAAGTCATTAATTACGCACCCTGCGCTTCGCATAACAACCACACCTAATGTAAATACGATAAAGTTGAGTAAGCTAGGCATTCCGCTATTAGCAAGCCACAAAGCCCAATATGTTGGCCAAAGTAATAACAAGGTACCTATAGGCTTATCTATACGCATTAGCTGTATGTAGTAAGGAATATGTTTTGGCTTTAAAGTAGCTAATCTCATGAGTACAAATACGCCCCGGGTAAAAATACTTCACACACTAAAAACTTATAATCTCGTAGCGAAAACACACTTCGACGACCTAGTAAGTTTTGTTTAGATAAATTTAATTGAGACACCAACTGCTGCAATGAATGCTCGCTGTTAAAACATGCTACTTCTATATCAGTGCGCACTAATTGAGGGTCTTGAAAAATAACATCACCAAGAGGTCGCTCTCCCATGTTAAGCAGAGGATTATACGATTTATCTTGTCGTTTATTGTCGGGTAGCCAACTTTGTGCATAGACCATTGGCTTATCATCACATAACAAAATCACTTCTCTATTTAGTGCCGATACGGCTGTGCAACTAAGTAATTTTTGTTGCTCAACCGATAAATCAAACGTTTGCTCACTAAGTACTTTTACAGAGAATTTTTGCGATCGACTTTTTAATTTAGCCGTTAATGAATGAGGCTCAAATAGCCAATCACGCTCAGTCGCTGTTAAGCCACTTACTTGTGAAGTATGTTGCCAGTTGGCAGACAAAGAAATAGGAAAAGTAGTCACAATTGCTCAATTAAATAAAAACCGGAGCAATAATAACATTGCCAATGCATTTGAAAAAGTGATGATTTACTGCCATAAATAACTAAGATAAATAACTGCTTGGCGCTGTTTATTACACACCATTGGGTATAAACTATTTACAACAGGTTTTTAGAAACGCTTTAAATATGAAAAAAATAGTATACACATGTCTTTTTACATTCTTTGTAAGCGTTATAAGCTTTACAGCTCGAGCTGAATCCACAGTTGGTTATTTTGGTTTTGAGCCAGATATAATTACTAACTATATTGGCCCATCAAGTAAAAAAATGGGCTATGTGCGCGTAACTATAGATTTAATGCTTAATGACACTTCAGATATTGCAATAGTAGAGCACCACACCCCTTTACTGCGCGATGCCTTAGTAGAAATATTTTCAAAAGAGTCTGAAGAGAAAATAAAATCACTTACTGGTCGAGAAGAAATACGTGCAAAGTGCGCCGAAAAACTAAAAAGCCTGTTAAAAGAAGAAACAGGACAAGAGATCATCCGTGAAGTCTTGTTCACTAAATATTTATATCATTAGTATTTAACGGTTAACGTTTTACGTTAAATATTTTAGCGGTATAGGCAAAAGCCATGCCGCTAACTAACCCTCCTAAGTGCGCCCAATTAGCCATACCAACAAACAATACATCTGCAAAACCAAGTACTAGCCAAGTCAACATAAAGCCAATAATTGCGGTACTAACCAGCGCAGGTTTGTTCGGATTTAAAAAGCTATGAATCCAACAAAAACCAAGTAACCCATATACCACACCGCTCAAACCACCAAAGTTGGGACCAACCATTAAATATTGTGCCCAATTACTAATAAGTGCAGTCACTAAAAACAAGCCTATTAAGCTTAGTTTTCCGCATTGTTTTTCAATATTGTCACCAAGCGACATCCACCAAATTAAGTTAAACACTATATGCATCGCGCTAAAATGTACGAGCGCGGGCGTTAACCAACTTAAAGGCTGCGTAGGTTTAAACTGCATCATAGTGTAAATGGTCTCAAAACCACCTAGTAAAAAAGCAAAATAAATTATTACGCTTACAATACTTACGGTTTGATTTAACCAGCTGAGCGCTTTAAAACGGGCTATTAGATTGAGCGATTGCCCTTGATATTTAAGCGGCGATTGCGTGCTGCCTACATCCCAAGATGCTTGTAGGTATTTTTCATGATTAGGGTTTTGTGTAAATTCAGCCCATAACGGCTGAACTTGATGAAAGTCCTCCTCAGTCACGCTAATAATGACATTACTGCCATCTGCCGAGTGTATCTTTGCATCTAAACCTTGGCTTTTTAAATAATCTATAAAGCCTTGTGCGGCGCGCGGGTTATTTAAACTGCCAAGCTCTATCATCGCTCTACTTTCTCGCTGTAAGCTGCTTCCCAAGCGGTAAAACCACCATCCATGCTATAAACATCTTCAAAGCCTTGTTCAACTAAATAGCTAGCGGCGCCTTGAGAACTCATACCGTGGTAGCACACAATTATAATTGGCTGATCGAATTCTTTTTCCATCATAAATTGAGCAATATTACCGTTAGAAAGTGCCTCAGAACCTGGGATATGACCTGCTTGATACGAATTAGGATCGCGAATATCTGCAATTACAACGTCTTCTTTATCTAAAAGCTCTAACGTTTGCGCTATAGAAATATGTTTAAATGCCATTGAAGTCTCTTTAATTAATAGTATAAAAAAGGCGGCTAAAGCCGCCCTTCTTGTAATTTAGGTGGGAGTTAATCCCAGTTTAAAATTACTTTACCTGACTGACCTGAAATCATCATATCAAAGCCAGCTTGGAAGTCATCCACAGAATACTGATGTGTAATGATTGGATTCAAATCAAGACCAGATTGAATCAAGCTTGCCATTTTGTACCACGTTTCGAACATTTCGCGACCGTAAATACCTTTAATCACTAAGCCTTTAAAAATAACTTGGTTCCAGTCAACCGCCATATCTGATGGTGGAATACCTAGCATGGCAATTTTGCCGCCGTGGTTCATGTTATTAAGCATTGAATTAAAAGCACTTGGCACACCTGACATTTCAAGGCCAATATCAAAGCCCTCTGTCATACCTAGCTCTTTCATTACATCTTCAAGCTTTTCGTTGGCCACATTTACAGCGCGTGACGCGCCCATTTTACGCGCTAAATCTAGACGGTATTCGTTTACGTCGGTAATAACAACGTGGCGAGCACCCACATGTTTTGCAACAGCCGCTGCCATAATACCAATTGGACCAGCCCCCGTAATCAATACATCTTCGCCAACTAAGTCGAACGATAATGCGGTATGCACTGCATTGCCAAATGGGTCAAAAATAGAGGCTAATTCGTCAGAAATATTATCTGGAATTTTAAATGCATTAAATGCAGGAATAACTAAATATTCAGCAAATGCACCTTCACGATTTACGCCAACACCTGTTGTATTACGGCATAAATGTACACGCCCTGCACGACAATTTCGACAATGACCACACGTAATATGACCTTCACCCGATACGCGGTCGCCTACTTTAAAGCCACGAACTTCCTGGCCCATATCAACGACTTCACCAACATATTCGTGACCAACAACCATAGGAGTAGGAATCGTTTTACTTGCCCATTCATCCCATTTGTAAATATGTACGTCGGTACCGCAAATAGCTGTTTTACGAATTTTAATCAGTAAGTCGTTATGACCCACTTCTGGCTTTGGTGCATCTGTCATCCAAATGCCCGGTTCTGCTTTTAATTTAGATAATGCTTTCATAATCCACACTCAACTAAAAAACCGAAGCGAGGCTTCGGTTTAAAATAAAATTAAATAACGCCCATTTCTTTACCAATACGGGTAAATGCATCAATAGCAATATCAAGTTGCTCAATGCTATGCGCCGCTGAAATTTGTGTACGAATACGAGCTTGCCCTTTTGGTACTACTGGGAATGAAAAACCGGTGACGTAAATACCTTCAGCAAGTAGCTTATCAGCCATTAACGAGGCTACTTTTGCATCGCCTAGCATTACGGGGATGATTGCATGATCTTTACCTGCACACGTAAAACCAGCAGCTTCCATTTGCTCACGGAAATATTTAGCATTTGACCAAAGTTTAGCGCGAAGCTCGCCGCCATCCTCTAGCATTTCAAGTACTTTAATTGATGCCGTAACAATTGAAGGGGCTAATGAGTTTGAGAACAAATAAGGGCGTGAACGTTGGCGTAACCATTCAACAATTTCTTTTTTACCCGATGTATAGCCACCTGAAGCGCCGCCTAGCGCTTTACCTAAAGTACCGGTAATAATATCTACACGGTCTAATACATTACAGTACTCTGGTGTACCTTTACCGTTTTCACCAACAAAGCCGACTGCATGAGAGTCATCAACCATAACAAGTGCATCGTATTTATCGGCTAAGTCGCACACCGCTTCTAAATTACAGATAACGCCGTCCATAGAGAACACGCCATCGGTCGCTATTAACTTCGTTTTAGCACCTGCTTCATCGGCTGCAATAAGTTGCTTTTCAAGATCTGCCATATCGTTATTTGCATAACGAAAACGCTTAGCTTTACATAAACGTACGCCATCAATAATTGATGCATGGTTTAGAGAATCAGAAATAATAGCGTCTTCTGCGCCTAAAATGGTTTCAAATAAGCCTGTGTTTGCATCAAAACATGAAGAATATAAAATTGTATCTTCTGTTTCTAAAAATTCACTGATTTTTTGCTCTAACGTTTTATGGATATCTTGCGTGCCACAAATAAAACGAACAGACGCAACACCAAAACCATGGTTCTTTAAACCGTTTTGCGCCGCTTCAATTAGCTCTGGGCTATTAGCTAAACCTAAGTAGTTATTAGCACAAAAGTTGATTACTTTACCTGATGCAACTTCAATTTGAGCTTGCTGTTGGGACTTAATAATACGTTCGCTTTTATACAAACCTTCGGTTTTTACGTCTTCAATTTGCTGTTGTAGCTGGCTAAAAAAAGCAGATGCTCTCATCTGTGATCTCCATTTATTTGAACGGGTAAACAACCACATTTAAATGGCAGTTTATTATGTGGGGTATTGTAAAAGTTTAATGGGAAAAATGCACGGTTTGTAGTTCGTCCTAAACGCCATAAACTGGAAGGAATTCCTGCCAGTTTACAATCTAATTTGTTTAGTTTATTTATGTATTTAAAAGTGCGGGTAAATTACTTATAGAATCGATAATTAAATCAGCCTCTTGTTTTGCACTTTCGTCAAAACTTTGCCCTGAGCGAACTAAAACACGGGTAGTGATCCCTGCTTTTTTCGCAGCCTGCATATCACTGAGTTTGTCACCCACCATAATGCTGCAAGCTGGGTCGATGTTATGCTCTTGTATGCCTTGTAATAACATACCTGGTGCCGGCTTTCTGCAATCGCATTGTTTTAAATATTCTGGTAGCGCTTTTTTAGGGTGGTGAGGGCAAAAGTACACATCGGTAACTTCAATACCGTGCGCACTAAATTGAGCTTTCATCCATTGCGTTAGTGCTAAAAAATCAGCTTCGGTGTAATAACCTCGCCCAATACCAGATTGGTTAGTGACGATTATGATTTTATAGCCTGCATCATAAAACGTTTTGCAGGTATTAAAAACACCGTCAATAAATTCAAACTTTTCGCTTTGATAAACATAACCATGATCAACATTTACCACGCCATCTCGATCTAAAAAAAGCGCTTTATTTTTTTGTTGCTCATTCATTACAAAGACTCTTTTAGTACAACATGATCAAACATCGCTTTTACATCATCAACCGTAATTTGGCTCATTAAATCATTGCCTTTAACGCGCGTACCCCACGGCACTTGCTCAGCCGTTTTACCAGTTTGCTTAAGCAAGTTTTGATGATAAACCTCTACCACATAGTCTTGGTATAAATAAGGGCCTGTTCGTGCAGGGTTTGAATGTGCATATAAACCAATAACCGGCGTACCAACCGTTACCGCCATATGTGCAGGGCCTGTATCGGGCGCGAGCACTAAGCTGCCACGCTTTAACACGCACAACAATTCTTTGAGTTTCGTTTTACCCACCAAGTTTAAAATAGGCGTGTTGCTGTGCTCTATAATGCTATTTGCTAGGTTAATTTCAAGATCAGTTGGGCCGCCCGTCAATACTACCTTAAAGCCTTGTTCATTAGCGTAATCAGCCAGTGCCGCGTAACGCTCAGGTAACCAATTACGCTGTGCTTTACTTGCTGCCGGCGATATTACAAATAGTTTATTCGTTAAATACTCAGGCGTGAGCAATTCGTCAGCAACCGTTTGGTCTTGCTGTGTATATGGCATGTTCCAGCTGGGTTTATAATCAGCAACACCAATGGCTTTAGCAAAACCTTTAAAGCCTTCAAGAACGTGCGCCTGGGTTTGTGGGTCTATGCGTTTATGAATAAACAAACTGTGCAATTCTTTTGAGCGCGCCCAATCGAATCCTATTTTTACTTTTGCAGGAATACAACGCGCTACAAACCCAGCTCTTAGTGCAACTTGCATGTTAAGCAGCACATCAAACTGTTGGTCTTTAAAACGCTGTTTTAAGCTTTTAAGTGCTGCTTTACCTTGTTTTTTATCAAATACCACCAGCTCAACACCCGGTAAATCGGCAAGTAGCATGGCTTCTATTTTACCAATAACCCACGTAATTTTTGCATTAGGATGTGCTTTTTGAATGGCTTGTACTGCACTCACACCATGACATACGTCACCAATGGCTGAGAGTCTTAATATACAAATAGATGAATAGTTAGGAGCTTGAGTCACACATTCCCTTAGGTATTAAATACAAAAGCCGATCTTAAATTATAATCACGCTATTGCAAGCACTTATCCTGAGCTTTAAAACGCGCTAATATAGACACATTATTTAGCAATTACACAGAGCTATGTTTAAACAACACGTACAAGGCAACCACACTGTATTAAGCCACCCTAAATACACAAACCAAATTACGTTAGATTGGTTTGATGCAAATTATTGGCAACAACAAAATAAAATTGTGGGCGCTAAAAAAGGCAGAGCAACTGCGTGGTTTTTTAAACAAGATAATTTAACAGCCGTACTTAGGCATTATTGGCGCGGTGGCTTAGTGGGTAAATTGCTAAGCGATCAATATTTATATCCAGGGCTTGAACAAACCCGTGTTTATAAAGAATTTAGCTTAATGAGTAAACTTATAGAGCTTGGTTTAAACGTACCAGCTCCTATAGCAGCTAAAATAACCCGCAGCGGGTTAATTTATCGTGGTGATATTATTACCGAGGCCGTTACAGGCGCTAAAAGTGTACTTGATATATTAATTGAACGCCCATTGACCGAAGGTGAGTTGGAGCGCATTGCTAAAACAATCGCACTATTTCATTCCAAAGGTGTATACCACGCTGATTTAAACATTAATAATATTTTGTTTGATGATACTGGTGATGTGTATATTATCGACTTTGATAGAGGTGAAATAAGAGCGCCTAACCCACAATGGCAACAAAGTAATATGGCACGTCTTAAGCGCTCATTTTTAAAAGAGCAAGGTCGAAACGAGTCATTCCATTGGCAAGCGAGTGACTGGCAGACTCTACACAGTAACTACCTTAAAGCGCCAGCTAATGTATAGCCAGTGCTAAATACTGCAGAACAACTTGCTCTGCTTGTACTTGTTTTAAAATTTCAGCGTTTTCTACATTTGGCTTATCTGCTAGCACCTGCTTAACGGCATTGGCTAATGTCTCACTTTGTTGAACGGGTACTAAGTATTTACTTAGCTCGCCTGTTAAAATCTCGCTTGGTCCAAATGTACAATTAGTGCTAACCACCGGAGTACCCACGGCTAAAGCCTCTATTAATACCGTTGGAAGTCCTTCAAAATCAGAACTCAATAATAATGCTTCAGCATGCTTAATCCAGTTATACGGGCTTTGTTGAAATCCTGGTACTACTAACTGTTTTTCTATGCCATATTGCTGTGCAAGCTTTAACGCTTTTGCGGGTTTATTACATAAAAGGACTAACTTGTATTTTTTATCGAGCTTTGCAAATGCTGAAAATAATATATCGTGACGCTTTTGTTTGGCGAGTCTTCCTACATGAATTAAGTAAGGCTCATTGGGAATATTGTTATTTTTCTCATTTGCTTGTTGTTTTATCTTTTCAAAATCGAACGGATTATAAATAGTTCTAATTGCACTTGGGTTAATTAAACCCCCTTGTATTATTTCTTTTTCAACACCCATTGAGACACAAACAAGTGATTTCCCATTGAGGTTTTGCTTACTTTTTTTAAGATATAAATAAGAAAATGGACCTAACTTTTTTTGGCGAGCAAGTTCTGCATTAACGGAGTTATGAATTACAAAATGAACATTTTTAACATTACTTTTTGAGAGTAAATTATTACTTCTGTCGAGGTTTGAAAGCACTAAATCAATATGACCTACTTCACTTTGTTTTTTTTCAAACCAAGCTTCCAAGGCTAAAACATTCTTTTTACGCTGCCAAAATCTATCTGCTTTTGATGCCCTATGTTCGAATAAGCTCTCCACGTTAAGTACTTTAGGTATATTATATTCAATAGAGTTAGCTAGGGACAAAATAGTGATTCTGTGCTGTAACTTGGCCATTTCCTCAGCAAGGGTAAGCATTACTTTTTCAGCACCACCACCCTCGAGTGAATCAATTACAATCACTATATTCATTAGCGATCCCCTATAAGCATATTTTTTATGCCATTAGTGATCACATCGAAGCTATGTGTATTATCAAGTTGGCTATATTGAGCAACGAATTCATTATAGAAAGGCTCGCTAATAACCTGAGCTATTTTCGTAGTGATTTCATCAACATCAAGATTTGCTTTTATGACAACACCTGTATTAACACAATAATCCAAGCGTGTATTCTGATCTTTTGAGATAGCACATGCCACAACGGGGGTTTGAACTGCAATTGCTTGCAATAAAGTATCTCCACCGCTAAGTAATGCGATTTTAGCTTGGCTCATTAATGCCAAAAAATCAGTACTTTGCAGACTTGCTAAACAAGTAACTTCATCACTTTCAGGAATGGCTTTCTTATAATTGGGACCAAACACAACAACTGCTTTTAAACCAGTGTGCTTAGTAATTTTAAGCGCGGCTTTAAAATAAACATCAGCGCAATTAAGGTGATTTAATACATGCCCACCTGAGCCAGCATTTACAATAAAATAGCCTTCCGATACTAAGTTATAGCGATTTAAAACATCACGTTTTTGCGCGCAAGAGGCAAATGTAACAAAAGGACCTACATTTCGAGGATGTGCCAAGGGAAACATGTCTAACTTCGTACTTTCAGCCCATGTAAGTGGCTCAATACAATAATCAGGCTGTACAACCCAATGTGTATCAATTAAATTAATTCTGTTAAGTTTTAAGCCTTTAGCACGTTTTTTTGCATGCTGAGAAATGAATATAACTTTAGCGCCTACCTTTTTAGCCGCCTTCATATGCCCTGCACGTCCTGCACAATCAAAAACAACGACATCAGGTTTAAATTGCTCTATAAAGTCGCAAACAAAATCAAGCTCTTTAGTCGCTGAGTGTTCGAGCAGTGTAGCTTTAAAAGGGCAAGTTTTAGCATAAGTAGTATGCTTATTTAATATAAAATGAATATCGAGAGAATCAGCAACTTCTGCCTGTAAACTTTGAGCCAACAACAACGAGCGCATATACTCACCAATGCCTTCTGGTGATGATACTGGAATAAATAAAAGTCGTTTGTTGCTCATTGCATTCTCAATGTCCTATTTGAGCTCCAGTATATCAATCAGATACTTATTACGATAGCTAGGTTACATTTTAATATATTAAATTAGCTCTATAAATTTGATTATTTACTGCAATAACAAGCTTAGGTTGATAAACTTAGCCGCAATCTTAATCACAAGGATCTGAACTTTGCGAAACAGAATTTTTCTACTTTCTACTCTTTTTTGCGCTATGAGCGCATCAGTTAATGCTGAGCCATGGGTAAAACCCGATGATTATGGTCTAAGAGCTGATATTCAACAATTAGCTGATGCCGGTGTTATTTTAGCTCCTGTAACCACCTATCCGCTTATGTGGAAAAGTTTTATAAGCGATGTTGAAAGCATGCCGCTGGAGCAATTATCTCCAAGTTTACAGGATGCTTTATTACGCGTTAAACACCGGTATAAATCCGAGAACAGTAGTTCGCATAGCGTTCAATTTTCAGCATTTGCAGCAACAGATCCTATTGTAGCAACGAGCTTTGGTGCAACTGATACTCAAGAAACCGAGCTTTCTGCTGCTTATTCCTATTTAGGTGATAACTTTGCGGCTAAAATAGCTGTAAATTATAGAAAAGATGGTAAAAAATGTTTAGTTGATGGGAAAACGACTGACGATATAGTTACCGATGTGCAAGCTTTAACTGATTGTAACGACACCTCATTTGATGACAGCTACTTAGCATATCGTTTAGGTAACTGGATTTTTAGAGCGGGTGCTGTTGAACAATTCTGGGGCCCAGGTGTTGATAACAGCTTAATTATGTCTGGTAATGCAAAACCTTTACCTGCGCTTAGTGTTACTCGAGAAAAAAGTACCGCTTTTGAAACACCATGGTTAAGTTGGATCGGCCAATGGGGCTTTACTGCACAAATGGCAAAGCTTGAATCAACGCGTGTTGTTCCTGATGCATTACTGTGGAGTACTCGTGTTAATTTTCGTCCTATTCAACAATTAGAAATTGCACTTAGTTGGTCTGCACAATGGGCTGGCGATGGGCAACCTAGTTCTGCAGGTGATTTTATTGATTTGATTACTGGAAAAACAGAATGTGTAGATGCAACTACAAACTGTGATTTATCAAATAGTGGATTAGAGTCCAAAATAGGTAATCAATTAGCTGGACTTGACATTCGTTGGTCTGACACATTATTAGGGCAACCATATGCGATCTACGCCAGTACTATTGGAGAAGACGCAAGCTCACAATTTAAACCATCAGATAGAGCTTATTTATTTGGTTTACAAACTACACAGCGCATATACGACCAAAACGTATTATTAAATATAGAATACACAGATACAGGAGTTGCATGTAAGACTTTTACTGAATCTGAAAACTGTTACTATGAACATTTAGATGGCAATTATAAATCAGGCTATCGCTACTACGGTCGTACAATCGGTTCAACTTACGATAATGATACGCAATCCGTAGTTTTAACATTACTTGGCCAACTTTCTAACGGGGATGACTGGCAAGTGAAGTTACGCAATGTTGATTATAATAGCGATAACAGCGATCTTTACCCAAATAATCCTGACTTAGGAAATACAATTACTAAAACAGGGTTTAACTCTAAACAGCTAGAAGTACGTTACAGAATGCTTTCTATGGGCGGCCGCGTCACTTTAGGTGCTTTTGCATCAAACAATGATGACGTAGATAATGATACATCGGCATTTGCCAAATATGAATACAACTTTTAATACGTTACTTTAATAAAGTAACGTATTAAAAATAAAAAGGGATGAAAACACTGTTTTCATCCCTTTTCTGTTTAATAAGTTAAATCTGTAGCTACTGTTTAATTTTACTAATTACTTTTGATGTTGAACACCCATCTAAAAACTCAAGCACTTCAACTTTTCCGCCATGGCGAAGTACATGTTCAGCACCCGCTATTTGTTCTACGGTGTAGTCGCCACCCTTAACTAAAATATCAGGGCTTATTTGCTCAATTAATTTAGCGGGAGTATCGTTTTCATCTAGACTGCCAAACGGAATAACCCAATCAACTGATGAAAGTGCACTAAGTACCATTGCACGCTCATCTAGTGGGTTAATAGGACGATCTGCCCCTTTTAAACGCGTAATAGATTCATCATTATTTAATCCAACAACCAACCTATCGCCTCGTGCTTTAGCTTGCGCTAAATAACGTACATGCCCAGCATGTAAAATATCAAAGCAGCCATTAGTGAATACAATGGTTTCGCCATTTTGTTTTGCAAATTCAATATGTTGAAGTACATCATCAAATGGAGTTTGATAATGCTCACCAGTAGTATGTAAATACTGTCCAAGCTTACGACTTAATTCTTCTGGCGAAACCGTAGCTGCTCCAAATTTACTAACCGCTATACCTGCCGCTAAATTAGCAATCTCTACAGCGTCTTTAGGTTCCATGCCCGCGCCAAGCATTACCGCCAGTGTTGCTATAACAGTATCGCCAGCGCCAGTAACATCGCTTACTTCAAGTTCCTGCGCTGCAAAGTCAAACTTTTCATCTGCGTTAATAAGCGACATACCTTGCTCAGAACGCGTAAGTAACATTGCCTTAATACCATTTTTGCTAATTAAATCACGCGCACTTGCGGCTAAAGCTTCTTCTGAATCGGTTTGACCACCCGCTAACTTGAACTCATGTAAGTTAGGTGTAATGTAATCAGCACCTTCATATAAATGTAAGTCTGGCGATTTAGGGTCGATTAAAACTGTTTTACCCGCACTTTTAGCAAGACTTACCATCTCTTTAATTAAACTCAAAGATCCTTTGCTGTAATCAGAGAACACAATAAAGTCGTATTCATCTAGCACAAGCTCTAAACGGTTTAATAAAAGTTGGCTGTGTTGCTCAGTAAATGTTTCTTCTAAATCTAGACGAACGAGTTGTTGATGACGACTAATAACGCGCATTTTTGAAATAGTTGGCAAATCACACACGCTGACTAGCTGTGAGCTAATATTTTCACCTTTTAGAATTGTTTCTAAAATTTGTCCGCTTTCATCTTCACCAATTAAACCGAGCAAGCCGACTTTTGCATCTAACCGCGCTATATTTTTTGCAACGTTAGCTGCTCCGCCCGCTTTGTCTTCGAATTTACTTACTTTAACAACAGGTACTGGCGCTTCTGGCGAAATACGTCCTGTATCGCCATACCAATAACGATCTAGCATTACGTCGCCAACAACCAATATTCGTGCTGCCGATAAATTTTTTAATAACGATAAATCCATTACTGCTGCTCCGCAACAACCATATCCATGGCTTCACATAACCAGTGACCGATAAACATGTGAGCTTCTTGGATACGTGCTGTTTCGTCATTTTTTATAATAATAGGTAACTTAGCAATATCTTTTACTTTACCGCCATCACGCCCAGTTAATGCCACTGTAAAAGCGCCTAGTTTATTTGCAGCTTCTAATGCTAAATTAATATTATTACTAGTACCTGATGTAGTTAAACCAATTACTAAGTCTTCTGGTTTACATAGCGCTTGAACTTGACGTTCAAACACCGTATCAAAATGATAATCGTTGCTGTGTGCGGTTAAAATAGAGGTGTCGGTGGTCAGTGCCATTGAGGCAAGCGGACCACGCTCTAATTTGTAACGCACTACAAATTCTGCCGCTAAATGCTGAGCATCTGCTGCACTACCACCGTTACCAAACCAAACAATCTTGCCACCAGCTTGTAATGCACTGTGACACGCTTCTAACAGTTGCATAGATTCTTGATGATAAGCTTCCATCGTTTCAAATAATGCTTGATGACGGTTTAATGTTTCAACGTAGCTAGCTGCCACTGAATCGATAATTGACATGAAAAATTCCTCTAGGAACTGAAATAGCAGGGAAAAATTAAATCCATTATTCCATAATTTTATTTAATTGTGTGCATTTTATCGGGTTATAACTGAACCCAGACCATATTTTATTGCGAGTATGTTTAGAAAACAGCTATTTCACGGTAAACTAACGCCACTTCCCTTTAAGAAAGATCAGTATGGCACGCATTTTTTACTCTCTAGCATTAATTTTTATTAGCCCACTGATTGTATTTTATCTCTATATTTTACGAGGTAAAAAAAACCAAGGCTATCGTGCACACTTTAAAGAGCGCTTTGGGTTTGCCAGTAAGTCTTTATTTACGACTAAAACCAAACCTTTAGTTTTTCATTGTGCGTCTGTTGGTGAGGTACTTGCCGCAACGCCACTTATTAAAGCGCTTCAAAAAACGCATCCAAATTTAAATATTCTTATAACCTGTAATACTCCAACAGGCAGAGAGCAAATACTAAACCAGTTTAAAAATACTGTAGCGTGTAGCTACTTACCAATCGATTTTCCGTTTGCGACAGCCCGATTTTTAAAACGTATAAAGCCACAAGCAATATGTATTTTAGAAACCGAGCTATGGCCAAATTTAATGGCGATAAGTCACAAAAAAAATATACCGGTACTTGTTATCAATGCAAGACTCTCTGAAAAGTCGCAGCAGGGTTATCAAAAGGTCGCTAAATTAACGCATATTATTATGCGCTCAATTACAGTACTTGCGAGCCATAACAAAGCAGATGCTGAACGCTTTATAGAGCTTGGTCTTGATAAGTCAAAAAGCCATGTAACAGGTTCGATAAAATTTGATATAACACCGAGTGACGAGCAATTAGCCAAGGTACTCAACCTTAAACAGCTTTATAGTCGCAATGAACATAGCTGTCATGAAGGTATCAGTAATGAACACAACAATGGCGAACGTTTTGTATGGGTTGCAGGCTCAACACATCCTGTAGAACATGAATTAGTATTGATAGCTCACCAACAGTTACTAAAAAAACAACCTAATGCATTACTTATAATTGCTCCGCGCCACCCAGAGCAATTTGATAAAGTAGCTGATCTTTTAACGCAAAGCCCACTTAGTTTTGGTCGCCGCAGCCAAAATAACTATAGCAATGAGCAAGTTCTCCTTGCTGATACGCTTGGTGAACTACAGTGTTTGTATGGCGCTGCAAATGTGAGCTTTATTGGCGGCAGCTTAATACCTAGAGGTGGGCATAATCCATTAGAATCAGCTGCATTTTCGGTGGGCGTAATAACGGGTCCGCATACATACAATTTTGATCATGTTTACCCTGAACTTATAAAGCTTAAAGGCGCTGTAGTGGTTGATAACAACGACGAGCTTGCAAAGCAGCTTATAACGTTTAGCCAAAATACAAAAGCATGCCAAACCTTAGGTATTAAAGCTGCTCAATGCGTTGCTAAAAACCAAGGTGCAATACAAAAAACACTTAACATTATTAATCAATATTTAGAGCCAAAATCGTGACCAATATAGCCATAAGCCAAACCCGCGAATGGGTATCATCTGTTATTGTTAAATATAACTTTTGCCCGTTTGCACGCAAAGAAGTAGAAAATAACTGTATTCATTACATCGTAAGCCCAGCAACGAGCATGGATGACGCCGTAATGGATATGCTTGAGCAATGTGTTGAACTTGACCGCGAACCAGAGCGCGAAACGACGCTTATCATGTTTGATAACGGCTTTAATGACTTTGAAGATTATTTAGACTTGGTCGATTTAGCTAATGCGCTGTTAGTCGCACAAGGGTTTGAAGGCAAGTATCAAATTGCTAACTTTCACCCTGATTACGTATTTGCCGATAGCGATGAAACTGATGCTGCAAACTACACAAATAGAGCGCCTTTTCCTACCCTGCATTTAATTCGCGAAGCAAGTATGAGCGAAGCGCTTGATAATTATAACGAGCCCGAATCTATTCCAGAGCATAATATAAACCTAGCAAGGCGTAAGGGTATTGATTTTTGGCAGCAGTTACTCGAAGGCTGTAAAAAACCGAGCGCTTAAAGGCTCGGTTTTATTTTTGGTTTATGTTTAAAAAGACAATGACTTAGCCTTATTTTTTAACCCAATTACCATTTACTTCAACATAATGACCGCTTTGCGTTTTTTCAATTGTTTTGGCAGCGGCGAGTGCCTCTACTTGTGAAAGTGACAAATTATTCTTTTTAGCCAGCTTTAAGTACTGCGCTTTACGCTTTGTATTTATGTCATCAACAACCGCTTTTGCTTCTGCATTTTGTACAACAAGCCCTAAATAACCAGAGCTATCCTCACCGACTAAACCTTGGTTTTTAGCGTCATCAAGGCTAATAGCCCACACAGAGAACGACATACATACAGCACTAACTAACGTAATAATATTTAATTTTTTCTTCGTATTCATGTTTTAGCTCCTTAAAATAACTCACTGTCGTCACTAAATAAACTGTCGAGTTCTCTATCTACTTTTACGCGAATTTCGTGATCAACTTTCACATTTAAATTAATTGTAATAGGCTCTTTTGCAGACACCTCAACACGGTGCGTGCAGGCACTTAGTACGCTAATAGCACCCAGCGCGAGCAGTACTTTTATCGATAACGACTGTCTCATTATTAGTTTCCTTTTTGTGAGTATTGTTGCTCAACTTTTTGTGTAATTTCGTCACTTAAACGCAGTGCGCGTAAAAGTGTAAATACGTTTTCTTCATGATTGTAGTTAAAGTTAACTTGCTGCTGCTCTGCCTTATTATAACCTTGTAAATTAACACCGAGTTTTAACCAGCCATCATTTTTTAGTGCAACACTACTATTTAGCTTTTGAATATCTAGATTTGTTAATAATCCTAACACAGGTTGCAACTCTTGCTGTTGCTGCATCACCGAATCAAACGCTGCGTTATTAGTAATTTTTAAATTACCTGTGCCTTGGCTAAATAAACTGCCATCAATTATTTCAATTTCGCCACTATTAAAGTGGACTGGCAACGCGCCGGCTAAGCGTCCCGTTAATACAATGCCCGACTTATCATCGAGTGTAACGAGTTTACTCGCATCAATATTTTCAAACTTAACATTAGCAACTTGGTTTGGCTGACCTAATGTATAGGTATCTAACGAAAACTCGCCGCCAAATACATCGCCCGTTATATCGTTTACTAGAGCGCTATTATCGTTAACTTGCCACTGCCCTTTAATATTTTTTACAACAGCACCGGCTCTAAATTCATTTAAATTAAAGGTAGTTGGTTTTACATTAAGCTTACCTGAATTATATTGCCCGCTAAATACGCTATTCAAATCACTCGCAAGGTAATCATTATAAAGTGCACCTATGTGAGTAACCCCTATATTGAATGAAGCGTTTTGCAAGTTTACATCACCACTAATATAGCCATTAAATTTACCCTTAGTTAGTTGCGCAAGTGGTTCGAATTGACTAATAAACGTATTTAACGGCAACACACTTTGCTCAGGAATAATCACTTCAAACGGATGAGCTTGCGCCGATACATGATGATTTATCACTAACTCGACATCGTTTATAAATGCGTGATGACTGGCTTTTAGTGCACGGCTTTGTAGCCCATTAGACTCTACTTTTATATTATTAAGTTTTATGTCAGGGCTATTAACAGCCTTTATATTCGTTTTTGCTGTTAACTCGGCAAATAACTCGCCCACGCCTAAATTAGCATTTGCTGTTAATGTGTTACTTATATCCGTTGCTTTAAATTCTTTATATTGTGCGCTTTTAAATTGATGCGTTAATGTTACTTCTGCGTTTAACTGCTTATCCATTTTTGCAGTTAAATCACCTTGGTATTGCACTGCGCTTATATCAAATGCATCTACACTATTGAGCGTTAATTTAGCATTTATAAGCCCAACTGGTTTTGAGTCAATAAACTCACTTAAATCAAAGCGACCACTAAGGCTAAGCCCATTCGCTGTTGCAGGAACAAATTCAGGCAAGCTTTCAAGCGCAACCGTGTAATTGCCTTTAATCGCAGTGCCCACTAACTGAGCATTAACGCTGAAATTATTTATATCGGGTGTGCTTATTTGAGCTGATAAATTTGTCTGTACGCTTTCAAGTGGCGATTTAATATTAAGTGCTGTATCTGTCATTAAAATATCAAATTGCTTATCGCCCTCACTCACCAAATTAATTGCAGGTAAGCTCAGCTCACTCCCCTCTAAGCGAATTGATTGAGGGAGTTTAAGTTGCCAATTTAAAGGAACTTGATTGCTCACAAAGCCTGCGTATTCACTCGGTGGTATTAACTCAGTACAGCTTGGTGTTAAATTAATTTTATTATTAAGCAGATTGGTATCAAGCATTAACGCTTGGCTATTTAAATTAAAATGAGTTGCCAACTTGCCCGTAGTTAATACGTTAACCTGGCACTGCTCATAAGTATGAGCAAACTGGACACTAATATCGCCATTTAATTCAAGCTCAACGCCATCAAAACTAAACTGTTGTTGAGTATTAAAATTAACGCCAGCTATTAAGGTATTTTTAGTGTTTATAACTTGCTTTAAAAGAGTGTCATTAATTATAAACTGACCACTTACTTTATCAGCAGTCAAAATCGCACTCGCGTTTATATCACCAGTGACATTAAACTGATCTAGTGTGGGTTCCAATATACTTATTTTTAGTGGCTTATTGAGCTGATCACTTTTTACTGCAAGCTGTTTAATGCTGATTAATGGACGGGTTGAAGGAAGCGCTAAATCGAGATCTTTAGCAAGTTGATTAGTATTATCGCTTTTAGGGAAAGGATTAACCGTTAGCACAGCATTTTTAATATCTATACGTTTTGTATTTGCAGTAATACCAGTAAGTTGTAATTGTTGATTTTGATAATTCAAACACACTTTATCAGCATGAATATTTAGTTCAGACGTAATTGAAAAGTCGAGACAACTTAATGTAATACCTGCTTTTTTAAGCTCAGGCGCTATAGCCCACTGTAATAAAGGTAAACGAAATACATAACCAAGCAGCAAGATACTTAGCAATATAGCCCCAACAATTAAACCAACTCGCTTAAACATACTATCCTTAAATGCTTTGTGCTTTTAGCTAAAACTATACTAATCAAAAAAGGCTGCACAATGCAGCCTTTTTTATTTTACAGCTAGATTATGAATCTAACTTGTATAAACGCAAATGTAATTAACCTACATTTTTACGAGCATTACGGAACATACGCATCCACGGGCTATCCTCGATCCATTCATCAGGATGCCAAGAGTTGGCAACGCTTCTGAATACACGTTCTGGATGCGGCATCATTACAGTGGCGCGACCATCAGTAGACGTGATACCTGTAATACCTTCTGGAGAACCATTCGGGTTAGCTGGGTACTGCGTTGTAGGGTTACCATAGTTATCTACAAACTTAACCGCTACAGTGCCGCTATTAAGCGCCGCTTTAGTAGCTGCATCGTTTGCAAACTCAGCATGACCTTCACCATGAGAAACCGCAATTGGCATACGTGAGCCAGCCATTCCGTTAAAGAACACAGATGGATTCTCTTGTATTTCAACTAAACTAAAGCGAGCTTCAAAACGCTCTGATTTATTAGTTACAAAACGCGGCCAGTGCTCAGTGCCAGGGATCAACTCTTTTAACGTTGATAACATTTGGCAACCGTTACATACACCTAAGCTAAAGGTATCTTCACGATGGAAGAAGTTTTGGAACTGATCGCGTGCCATGTCGTTAAACAAAATAGACTTAGCCCAACCTTCACCCGCACCAAGTACATCACCGTATGAGAAACCACCACATGCCACTAAACCTTTAAACTGCTCTAGTGTTAAACGACCTTCTAAAATGTCGCTCATGTGTACATCAACGGCTGCAAAACCTGCGCGATTAAACGCTGCCGCCATTTCTAGGTGAGAGTTAACACCTTGCTCACGTAAAATAGCCATTTGCGGTTTAGCACCGGTTGCAATGTATGGCGCTGCTATGTCTTCGTTTAAATCAAAGTTTAGTTTTACATTTAAGCCTGGATCTTTTGCATCAAATTTTGCATCAAACTCTTGCTTAGCACACTCGGGGTTATCACGACGCGCTTGCATTTGATACGTTGTTTCAGCCCAAATAGTACGAAGCTCAGTACGCGTATGATTAAGTACCGTGTTTTCGCCACGGTTAAATATAATCGTATCGTCGCTATTAAGTGTACCGATGTTGTGAGTAATTGCTGCAATACCATGTTGTTCAAACACCGCATTTACTGCCTCTAAATCACTATTTGCAACTTGAATTACTGCACCTAGCTCTTCGTTATAAAGCGCTTCAATGTCCGAACCTGTTAAACCTGCTAAATCAACCGTTACACCGGTATGACCCGTAAACGCCATTTCAGCAACCGTGGTAAATAAACCACCGTCTGAACGGTCATGATAAGCAAGTAACTTACTATCAGCCACTAGCGCTTGCATTGCGTTATAAAAGCCTTTTAATAACTCAGGGCTATCAACATCAGGTGTTACATCACCCAATTGCTTATAAACTTGTGCAAGGCTTGATGCGCCCATGCGGTTTTTACCCGCACCTAAATCAACTAATATAAGCGATGTATCGCCTTTATCTGTGCGCAGTTGTGGAGTTACTGTTTTACGTACGTCGTCAACACGACCAAACGCAGTTATAACCAATGAAAGCGGCGATGTTACTGACTTCTCTTGTGAGTCACCTTCATCTTTCCATGTCGTTTTCATCGACATAGAATCTTTCCCCACTGGAATAGTTAAACCAAGCGCAGGACAAAGCTCTTCCCCTACGGCTTTAACTGCTTCATATAAACCAGCATCTTCACCTGGGTGACCCGCTGCTGCCATCCAGTTTGCCGATAACTTAATGTTTTCAAGGCTACCGATGTTTGCACAGGCAATATTAGTTAACGACTCAGCTACCGCTAAACGAGCAGATGCACCGTAATTAAGTAATGCTGCAGGAGTACGCTCACCGAGTGACATAGCTTCACCGTGGTAAGTATCATACGTTGCCGCAGTTACTGCACAGTTAGCAACAGGTACTTGCCAAGGACCGACCATTTGATCGCGCGCTACTAACCCCGTAACTGAGCGATCGCCGATTGTTATTAGGAATGTTTTTTCTGCAATGGCTGGTAAACGCATTAAGCGCTGCGCTGCATCTGCTGCATTTATTAATGTAGTATCAAGCGCTTTACCAACAACTTGCTTTGATGTTACATCGCGGTGCATTTTAGGTGCTTTACCTAATAATACGTCCAGCGGTAAATCAACAGGGTTATTTTCAAAATGGCTGTCTGATACTGTTAAGTGAGGTTCAGCGGTTGCTTCACCAATAACAGCGTACTGGGCACGTTCACGCTTACAAATAGCTTCAAAGCGGTCAAAGTCCTCTACGCCAACAGCGAGTACATAACGTTCTTGTGATTCATTACACCAAATTTCGTGTGGTGCCATGCCTGGTTCATCGTTAGGGATGCTACGTAATTGGAACTTACCACCACGTCCACCATCGTTAACAAGCTCAGGAAACGCATTTGATAAACCGCCAGCACCTACATCATGAATAAACGCAATTGGGTTTTCATCACCTAGCTGCCAACATTTATCGATAACTTCTTGGCAACGACGTTCCATTTCTGGGTTTTCGCGTTGTACTGAAGCAAAATCTAAATCTTCGTTTGACTGGCCTGAAGCCATACTTGATGCAGCACCACCGCCTAAACCAATGTTCATTGCAGGCCCACCTAGCGCAATTAATTTAGCGCCTACAGGAATATCACCTTTTTGAACATGATCAGAGCGAATATTACCTAAACCACCGGCAAGCATAATTGGCTTGTGGTAACCACGTACTTCTTCGCCATTATGGCTTGTTACTTTTTCTTCGTAAGTACGGAAGTAACCTAATAAGTTAGGACGACCAAACTCATTATTAAATGCAGCGCCACCCAGTGGACCTTCTGTCATAATATCAAGCGCATTAACAATGCGACCTGGCTTACCAAAATCGCTTTCCCATGGTTGCTCGTAACCTGGAATACGTAAGTTTGATACCGTAAAGCCAACTAAACCAGCTTTTGGCTTAGAGCCACGACCAGTTGCGCCTTCATCGCGAATCTCACCACCAGAACCTGTAGCGGCACCAGAGAATGGCGCAATAGCTGTTGGGTGGTTATGCGTTTCAACTTTCATTAGTATTTCAATGTCTTCTTGATGATACGCATATTCACCTTGCGCATTTGGGAAGAAGCGACCCGCTTTTGAGCCTTTCATTACTGCCGCGTTATCTTTATACGCCGACAATACATTTTCAGGATTTAACTCAAAAGTATTTTTAATCATTTTAAACAGCGATTTTGGCTGCTCTTTTCCATCGATTGTCCAGTCGGCATTAAATATTTTATGGCGACAATGCTCTGAGTTTGCCTGTGCAAACATAAACAATTCGATATCGTTAGGATTACGGCCTAACTTTATAAAGTTTTCGACTAAGTAGTCTATTTCGTCATCAGCAAGGGCAAAACCTTGCTCAACATTTGCTATAGCTAATGCTTCACGTCCACCACCTAAAATATCAACAGACGACATTTGGCGTGGCGCATCATTACGAAATAATTGAGCAGCATCTTCAAATTGGTTGTGTGTTGCTTCAGTCATACGGTCGTGCAGTAACGCAGTTACTTGCGCTAGTTGCTCTGCGTTTAAGTCACCTTCAACATAATAAGCAATACCGCGCTCAACGCGATGAACCTGTTTTAAACCACAGTTGTGGGCAATATCGGTTGCTTTAGATGCCCAAGGCGAAATGGTTCCTGGGCGAGGTGTAACAAGTACAAGTTTGCCAGCTGGGGTATGCTCAGCAATAGTTGGACCGTAAGTTAATAGCTTTTCAAGCTTGGTTTGCTCATCAACACTTAAAGACGATGTTAAATCGGCAAAATGAGCATACTCTGCGTATACGTTAGTGACAGGAAGTTGCGATTGTTGGCAACGCGCTAAAATTTTATTAACTCTGAACTCTGACAGTGCTGGTGCACCACGAAGGATCAACATAGGTAATTTCATCCGGGGTTAGGGATTGAACGATATTTTAGGCACTCATTATAGTCCAATTAGCGTTCAGATTTAACTCCAAATTGCGCTTTTCATAAAATTAACTTTTTAGCTTTATTTATAGCCTCTTTTGGTTAATAAAATAAAAGGTAAAGTGACGCGATGGCTTAGTTTTGCTATAACGGTGGCTGGCGAGCTTAAGGGGCACTCAATGTTCAAAGAAAAACTAATAATTATCATTACTTTAGTTATGCTGTTATGTGCATGCGATATGCAAGAGCAGCCAACTCAACTCGCCCAAATAAAAGAGCAAAATAAAATACGCGTTGGTACGCTTGCCAGCGCCAGTAACTATTATCAAGCGGTACAAGGCGAGCAAGGTTTTGAATACGAGTTATCTCAAGCTTTTGCCGAATATTTAGGTGTAGAGCTTGAAATAGTCCCCTTCTTTAACTTATCTGACATGTTTGAACGCCTTGAAAGCGGTGATTTAGACTTAATAGCCTCAGGACTTACCTATAATAAAACCCGTGCAGAGCAATACCGCTTTGGGCCAACTTACAGAACAATCAGCCAAAAATTAGTTTATAAGCAAGGTCGCGTTCGTCCTCGAGAGTTTGACGATTTAGACGGTAACTTTACTGTTATAGCTAAAAGTAGCCACTCGCTTACTCTACAAAAAATGAAGAAGAACAATCCAGACCTTACCTGGATAGAGAGCGAAGAGTTTGATGAAGAAGAATTACTTCAAGCGGTTATTGATGGCGAGATAGATTACACCCTAGCCGATACACATACATTATCGTTGTTTCGCCGTTATCACCCCAATTTAAGCATCGGTTTTTCAGTTAGCCATAACGACCCTATTGCATGGATACTCAACAAATCTAAAGACGACTCTTTATATGCGTTATTGGTGCCATTTTTTGGTGACGTTAAGCAAAGTAACCAGCTCTACGTACTCGAAGAAAAGTATTTTGGTCACGTGCGCCAATTTAATTATGTAAATACCCTTGCTTATATAGAAGCAATTAAAGAAACGCTCCCAACATATAGCCCATGGTTTAAACAGTATTCAGGAAGCTTGGATTGGCGTTTATTAGCCGCACTCAGTTATCAAGAGTCGATGTGGAACCCTCGTGCTAAATCACCGACTGGCGTACGAGGCATCATGATGCTAACTCGCAGCACAGCCAAACAAGTAGGTGTTACTAACCGGTTAGAACCGGAGCAAAACATTCGTGGCGGCGCTAAATACTTAAGCAAGCTTATTAAACGCATTCCTGACCGTATCCCGCAGCCCGACCGTACATGGCTTGCTCTGGCCGGATATAATGTAGGTTGGGGACATGTTAACGACGCACGTATAATTACCGAGCAACAAGGTGCAAGCCCTGATAAGTGGGCTGATGTAAAAAAACGCTTACCACTATTAATTAAAAAACGCTATTACCGTAAAACTCGTTACGGTTATGCTCGTGGGGATGTGGCAGTTAAGTATGTAGATAATATACGCCGTTATTACGATGCACTTGTTTGGCTAGATGAAAATGATGCTATTGCTGCAGAACCTGAGCCAGAAACAATTACAGAGCTGAGCACTGATACTGATACAGAGCCAAAACTAAACGAAAAAAATGAAGTAAAGAATGCGGTAAAAAATGAGGCAGATGAAGCTTCAACACAAAAACAACAACCTATAATTGAGCCCAAACAATCGAGTGAAAATAATAACTAAGATTAATATAGGTATCCGTTTTTAGAGCATGTCGTTAAGCAAAATTTAAGTAAATTAAATATCTGTTTACTTGTCATCAAATGATCACTAATGTGTGTTAATTGTATATCATTATTTTATAAGATATACCCTGTGCCTTTCTCACTCTTGCATTAGGAGAAAATATGCTAAAACGTAGACGCACACAAAAATTAAAACGTAATGTAATATACTCAACAGCTACGCGCCGTCGTGTTATGTTACGTAAGCTTCATAAAAAAATCATCTGGCGTCGCAGAATGTTTGCTATGCAGCAAATGGCTGAGTCAGAAGTAGAGCCAATAGCCAGTTAACTTAGCAAGCCTTATTTACTTGATCATCACGAGCAGCTTTTTTAGCTGCTTTAATTTGCGCCCTTCTTCGTTTAAAAAAATCCGAAATAGTATCACCGCACTGCTGTGCCAAAACACCACCACACACCTCTACTTGATGATTTAGCCTTGGTTCTTGCAATAAGTTCATAATTGAACCTGCCGACCCTGTTTTCGCATCGAGCGCACCAAATACTAAACGCTTAATTCTGCTGTGAACCAACAAACCCGCACACATAGAGCACGGCTCAAGCGTTACATACAGCGTACAATCAATTAGACGATAGTTGTTAAGTAGCTTTCCTGCTTCTCGAACTGCAATCATTTCAGCATGTGCAGATGGATCGTTATCGGTAATTGAACGATTATACCCGACTGAAATAAGCTCGTTATCTTTTACTACAATCGCTCCAACCGGAATTTCATCAAGTAGCTCTGCTTGCTTTGCATACAAAAGCGCTTGTTCCATCCAGTAGGAGTCATCAAATGGTTCGTTCATTATTTCTACTTTAATAACTTTTTATGCTGTAATTATACCTAGTTACCACTCTAAAGTGCGCCATTCATTACTTTATTGCAAAAATAAAACACTATTTACCTGTTTGTCATGGCTCAGTAGTGCTGATTTACGTTATAATCGCACGCTTTTTTTATTTAGCTCACAACACGGGTAGCAAATGAAATTTCCTGGACGCCGCAGGCATAAACATTATTTTCCAGTGGAAGCCAAAGATCCACTTACCAATCAACTTAACGCAACAGAGCGATTACAACGTAGTTATATTACGGGTATCGATCAGATCGTTGTTGATATAGAGGCAAAAGTTGATCAAGCTTTCCTTGACGAATTTCAACTACGTAGGGGTATGTCGCAAGTTATTGATAGCGACACAACAAACGCCTTATACGATCGTTTAAAATTAAACGATATGGTTGATTTTGAGTTTGCCGGTGGAACCATTGGTAACACTATGCACAACTACTCTGTACTTGCAGATGATCGCTCAGTTTTATTAGGCGTAATGAGCGAAAATATAAAAATAGGTAGCTACGCTTACCGTTTTTTATGTAATACCTCAAGCCGTGTAGACTTAAACTACCTTCAACCAGTTGATGGGCCTGTAGGCCGTTGTTTTACATTAATTGATGAAACAGGTGAGCGTACTTTTGCAATAAGTGCAGGCCTAATGAATCACTTACGTCCTGAATCTATCGATAAAGACCTTATTGAAAATTCATCAGCGTTAGTGATCAGTGCCTATCTTATGCGTACTCAAGGTAGCGAAACAATGACTGAAGCCACCATGCAAGCTGTTAAATACGCTAATGATGCAGGTGTGCCAGTAGTACTTACACTTGGTACTAAGTTCTTAATTGAACAAGACCCTACCTGGTGGGCAAGCTTCGTTGAAAAGCATGTTGATATTCTTGCTATGAACGAAGAAGAAGGTTTAGCGATTACGGGTTTTGAAGATCCTCTTTTAGCTGCTGATAAAGCACTTGATTGGGTAGATTTAGTTATTTGCACCGCTGGCGAAAAAGGCTTGTTTATGGCTGGCTACGTTGACGAAAGTTTAAAGCGTGAAACCGAATATCCGTTATTACCAGGTGCAATACCTGATTTTAACCGTTACGAATTTTCACGTGCTATGCGCAAAGATGAATGTGATGAACCTATCAGAGCATATAGTCATACGGCCCCATTTATGGGTGGACCTGATTCAATCAAAAACACCAATGGTGCAGGTGATTGTGCATTAGCAGCTGTGCTTCATGATTTATCAGCGAATGTTTATCATAAACTTAATGTGGCAAACTCAGCTAAGCATCAACAACAAGCTATTACTTATTCGTCACTATCGCAAATTAGTAAATATGCTAACCGAGCCAGTTATGAAGTATTAGTTCAGCATTCTCCACGTTTATCTCGAGGCTTACCTGAACGCGAAGATTGTTTAGAGCAGGTTTATTGGGAACAATAAATTATAAAGGGAGCAATTACTGCTAATGCCGTTCACTTAAGGTGAGCGGCTTTTTTATTTCTAGCGTACCGCTGCGGTCTTGGCTTGACTGAGCGAGGAAAACTTCGCTCCCTTCGAGGCTCTAGAATGAGGCTTTCTGCCATCGTATAAAAGTATTTTA